>NZ_JBHWVI010000202.1:11109-16621 GCF_042737005.1 Streptomyces sp. NPDC060027 | reverse complement strand
CCCGTAGGGGTCGTGCCGGGCGGGGCGCCGCCCCGGCCGCGCGCCGGGCCGGAATCGGCGGGATTCCGGCCCGGCTCTCGCCTCAGCGCTGCACGAACACGTAGTCCGCCTGGTAGGGGACGCCCACGATCGTGCCCGGCGAGCAGGAGCCTGCCGGGGCGACGCCGCCCACGGTGTTCAGGCGCAGGATCTCCTGTGTGCCGGCCAGCAGACCGTGGTGCCGGCCCGACTGGGTGGCCCTGAGGTCGAGCTCGGGGATGTTCGTTGCGCCGTTCGGGGTCTTCGCGATCAGCGCGCCGGTGACCGCGCTGCGGTCGGGCGCGACCCACTGCGGGGTACCGGAGTTGGGCTTCACGAAGGAGTGGGCGATGTGGCCGCCGAGCCGGGCCGCGACATCGCGCTGGGCGAAGGCGTAGCCACCGCCCTCGGCCGGCTTGCACTCGTAGATCTGCTTGCCCTTGACGACGGACGCCTGGAAGTTGTGCAGGGCGTTCCGGAAGTCGAAGGTGCTCGTGACCTTGTGGAGCTGGCCGCGGACGGCCCCGCCCGGGAACTCGGCGGTGTGCAGATTGGCGTAGAACGAACCGGGGTCGGTCTTCAGAGCGTCGAGCAGGGCCGCGTCCTCGACCTTGACCGTCCCGACGACGCTGTGGCCCTTGATCCGGTCGAGCAGCTTGCCGAAGTCGACCTTGACGCCGCCGTTGGCTCCCTTGGCGCCCTGGTGGATGTGGAGCAGGGTGGGCCTGCCGGTGCCGCGCCAGGTGACGGCCACGGACACCTTGTCGCCCTTGACCTTGATGAACTCCAGGGCCGCGCCGTCCTTGTCGCCGACGGCGGGGCCGTCCTGGACGGGTACCTCGGCGGCGCCGCGCAGACTGGCGGCGAGGATGGTGCCGCCCGTGCCGCCCATGACTCCGTGCTGCGTGACGATGGTCGTGTCGTCGTGCCCGGAGTGGTTCGTACCGCTGTTCTCGCTGTGGCTCGTGGCGTTCTTCCCGCCGTGGCCGCCGTGGTCGGCGGCGACCGCCGGGATGACGGCGGCGGCGACACCGGCCGCCGCGGCCACCGCGACACCGGTCAGGATCAGGCTCTTGCGACGCGTCGTGAACGTGGCGTTCGATCCCATGATTCTGTTTTCTCCCCGTAACTCGGCCGACGCCCCCTGCGTCAGCTTCTGTGCAGAGGTACGGACTCGATCCGATCCTGGACTCAATCCAAGAGTGTGACGCCCATCACATTCACAGAGCCGATCAAATCCGGCGGCTATTCGAGCGGAAAACGGCTCGAATCCGTACTTACGGGTGGCAGCGATCAGGATCGCCCAGCACTCCAGGGGGCGACGGATCGAGGATCGAGGGATCGCCATGCTCGCCATCAGGCACATCAGGCACATCAGGCACATCAGGCACATCAGGGGATACGCCGCCACGGGCGCCGCCGTCCTGGCGCTCACGCTCTCCGGATGCGGAGGCGGAGGGGGCGGAAGCGGAGGCGGGGACGGCTCCGCGAAGAGCACCGGCTCCACGGCATCGGCGACAGCGACGCTGAACACCGCCGAGGTCGGAAAACTGGGCACGGTCGTGACCGACAGCAAGGGGTACGTCCTGTACCGCTTCGACGCGGACTCGGCGAACCCGACCAGGGTCAGCTGTTACGACACCTGCGCCCAGGTCTGGCCGCCCGCCACGGCCCAGGGCGGCGTGACCGCGAACGGCGTCGACAAGAGCCTGGTCTCCACGGTGAAACGCACCGACGGCGGCACCCAACTGACCCTCGCCGGCTGGCCCCTCTACCGCTACGCCGAGGACGACAAGCCGAAGGAGGCCCATGGCCAGGGCGTGGACGGAACGTGGTTCGCCGTGACACCCACCGGAGCGAAGATCACCACGACGGCACCGGCATCCCCGGGCACAGGGGGAGGCGGCTACTGACGGCCGTATCAGCCGGCCCGGTGCACCACGGCGTCCACCAGCTCGACCAGGGCGGCCTTCGCGTCGCACTCGCGCAGCGGGGCCAGCGCGGCCCGCGCGTCCTCCGCGTAGCGCACGGTGTCCCTGCGGGCCTGCTCCAGCGCGGGGTGCTCCCGCAGCCGGGCCAGCGCCTCGGCGTGCCGCGCGTCGTCCGTCAGGTCGGAGTCCAGCAGCTCGCACAGCGCGATGTCCTCGGCGAGCCCCAGCCGCTCCGCGCGCTCGCGCAGCCGCAGCACCGGCAGCGTGGGAATGCCCTCGCGCAGGTCGGTCCCCGGGGTCTTGCCGGACTCGTCCGAGTCGGACGCGATGTCGAGGACGTCGTCCGCGAGCTGGAAGGCGACGCCCAGCCGCTCCCCGTACTGCGTCAGCACGTCCACGACCGTCTCGTCGGCCCCCGACATCATCGCCCCGAACCGGCACGCGACGGCGACCAGCGAACCGGTCTTGCCGCCCAGCACGTCGAGGTAGTGGTCGACCGGATCGCGCCCGTCGCGCGGCCCCGCGGTCTCCAGGATCTGCCCGGTCACGAGCCGCTCGAACGCCTCGGCCTGGATACGGACGGCCTCGGGGCCGAGGTCGGCCAGGATGTACGAGGCGCGGGCGAAGAGGAAGTCGCCGGTGAGGACGGCCACCGAATTGCCCCAGCGGGCGTTGGCGCTGTCCACCCCGCGCCGCACCTCGGCCTCGTCCATCACGTCGTCGTGGTACAGCGTGGCGAGATGGGTCAGCTCGACGACGACGGCCGAGGGAACGACACCCGGCGCGTAGGGGTCACCGAACTGCGCGGCGAGCATCACGAGCAGCGGCCTGAACCGCTTCCCACCGGCACGCACGAGGTGCTGGGCGGCTTCCGTGATGAAGGGGACCTCGCTCTTGGTGGCTTCGAGCAAGCCCTCCTCGACAGCCGCCAATCCGGCCTGGACATCGGCTTCGAGAGCCTGGTCCCGCACGCTCAGCCCGAACGGCCCGACGACGGTCACGAGAGGTTCTCCTGTCTGCTGACGATCACATGGCGAACTCGGTCGATCATTCGGTCGATGACACGGTTTGTCGATGTGTCGCTGCCATCACTCAAGTCAGCGTATCCGGTCACGTTTCGATCACCACGAGCGCCCACCGTCCCCCGGCCGACTTCGCTCCGCCAGCAGGTATACGGGAGTACACCCGGAAGGCACACGGGAAGCACCTGCCTGCCCCAAGGGCGGGTACCCCGACTCGCGGGCGCCACCCGGCCACCGACGGTATGTTCATGATCAGCCGATCTGAACCGATAGACGATGACATACCCCGAAATACCCGGAAGCAGTGACTGTGTCCCGTAGCTCCGCCGAGAACGAGTCGGCCCGGACGTGAAGGCCCTCACCCCGGCCGCGCCGCACGACGCACCCCGTCCTCCGAGATGCAGCCCGTCCACTGAGGTGGCTCATGCACATCCGTACGTCCTTCCCCTACGAGACCACTCACGAGGACGTCCTCGTCCCGCTCTCGGACGGCACCCGTCTGTACGCCCGGATCTGGCGTCCGCTGACCGAGGAGCCCGTACCGGCGCTCCTGGAGTACAGCCCGTACCGCCTGACCGACTGGACGGCGCCGCGCGACCGGCAACGCCACCCCTGGTACGCCGGACACGGCTACGCCTCCGTCCGCGTGGACGTGCGCGGCCACGGCAACTCGGAGGGCATGCCGACGGACGAGTACCCCGAGACCGAGCCGGCCGACGGGGTGGAAGTGATCACGTGGCTGGCCGCCCAGCCCTGGTGCACCGGCAGGGTCGGCATGTTCGGGATCTCCTGGGGCGGCTTCAACTCCCTCCAGATCGCGGCCCGCGCGCCCGAGCCGCTCAAGGCGGTCGTCACGGTCTGCTCGACGGACGACCGCTATGACAACGACGGGCACTACGCGGGAGGTTCCGTCGCCGTCGACACGCACTCCTGGGCGGCCACCCTGCTCGCCTTCGCCGCCCGCCCGCCCGACCCGGTGCATGTGGGCGAGGTGATGTGGCGCGACATGTGGGTGAGGCGACTGGAGGCGGTCGACCCCTTCATCCACACCTGGCTGGCGCACCAGACCCGGGACGCGTACTGGCGGCACGGCAGCGTCCGCGAGGACTACGGCTCGATCCGCGCGGCGGTCCTCGCGGTCGGCGGCTGGCACGACCCGTACCGCGACACGGTGCTGCGCCTGGTGGAGAACCTGCCACCGGATCGCGTACGAGGTCTCATCGGTCCCTGGTCGCACCAGTACCCGGACCGGGGCCTGCCCCCCGGACCGGCCATCGGCTTCCTCCAGGAGACGCTCCGCTGGTGGGACCACTGGCTCCGGGACGGGGACACGGGCGCGCTCTCCGTCCCCCTCCTGCGCTCGTACGTGATGGACGCGCACCCTCCGGCGACCGTCTACGGGGAACTCCCCGGCCGCTGGGTCGGCGACCCGGCCTGGCCCTCACCCTCGGTGACCCCGATCACGTACGCGCTCCAGGGCACCCCGGTGCCGGTGCGGTCCCCGCAGCACACGGGGGTCGACGCGGGCCGCTTCTTCCCCTTCGGCAACGCCGCCGACCTCCCGCCGGACCAGCGGGAGGAGGACGCCCGGTCGGCCTGCTTCGAGTTCGAGGTACCGGCGGAGACCTGGGTACTGGGCCGCCCGCGGGTCGATCTGCGGCTGACGTCCGCGTCTCCCAGGGGCCAGGTGATCGCCCGCCTCTGCGACGTGGCCCCCGACGGAGCGTCCACGCTCGTCACCCGAGGTGCCCTGAACCTGTCGGCGCGCCGCGGCCGCGACCGGACGGTTCCGGCGGAACCCGGCACCACGGAGAACGTGGCGTTCGACCTGAACGGCATCGGCTACGCCTTCCCGGCGGGCCACCGCATCCGCCTGAGCGTCTCCTCCGCCTACTGGCCCTGGATCTGGCCCCAGCCGGGATCGGAGGCGGGCTTCACCCTGGACCCCATCGGCAGCGCCCTCGAACTCCCCGTACGGACAACGGAGTCGGACCCCTCCATCACCTTCGGGGAACCGGAGGAGGCGGAGCCCCTCGGCGTCGCCGTCTCCGAGACGCTGGACGAACCCCGTCCGGAACGCCTGGTCCTGCGCGACGTGGCCGCGGACACCTGGCGCCTGGAGGTCGACCCGTGCCTCGGCGGCACCCGCGCGTATCCCGACGGCCTCGAATGCACGGAGGACGCGCTGGAGACGTACACGATCGACGCGTCCGACCCGCTGTCCGCCCACGCCCGCTCGACCTGGTCGATCCGTCTGCACCGCCCGGACCTGCCGTGGGACGCCCGCGTCGAGACGGCCTCCACCATCAGCTGTGACGCGCAGGACTTCATCACGTCCAACGAGGTCGTCTGCAAGGACGGCGACGAGGTCGTCTTCCACCGGACCTGGGAGAAGAGAATCCCGCGCACGGCGGGCTGACACGCGGTCGCCCCGGGGGGGGTTGGCCCCCCGGCGGCCGGGCCGCCCGGGCCGCGGGGGCGGGGGGTGGCCGAAGGAAGACCCGCGACGCGCCGCGCCCCCCGGCCCCCCCCCCCGGCCCA
>NZ_JBHWVI010000202.1:0-11099 GCF_042737005.1 Streptomyces sp. NPDC060027 | reverse complement strand
CCTGGGGGGGGTCGCGGTGCTTCACCCCGGGCCGGTGGATTTATACCCCCCCGCGCCGGGGGGCCTCCCCGGGGCGGGCGGGGGGGTTTGACCCCCCCGGCCCCCCCGGCCGACAGGGCCCGCGGGAGCGGGAGTTCACCTTCGTACGACCATCGACGCGCCGCGCATCCCGGCCCGCACGCGCGGCTCACCCCGGCCTGGACGCGCCGCCCAGGCCCGCCCGGATGCGCCGCCCAGGCCCCCCCCCGGCCCGCCCGGCGGTCCGACGCCAGCAAGGAACACGTACGGCGAACACCCTTGCCGCGGGACGCAGTTCACCTCACGCTCACCCCGGCTCGACCCGCGCCCGTCCTGGCCCGCCCCGCGACCGGTCCGGCCCGGCCCGCCGGGCCCGCGCCTCGGGCCGGCACGGGCCCTCCCCCACGAGCCCCACGGCCCCGAAGCCCTCTGCGCGGGGGTCCGCTTGCCGCCCTCCGGGAACTCGGCACCCCTGACGACCGGAAGCGCAATGCCCGAGTTGCCCGGCATGCCGCCTTGATGACCCTTGGTCTCGTGAGTTGAGTCACGCGCGAACCCGGGCGCCACCCCACCCCGTCCCCTCGCCAACCCGTTTGCGAAAGGCAAGTTGAGGATTCAATTCCGCTCTAATCGGACGTTTCCCCCTCGCCCCAAACAGGCGAAAGGGATCTTCGTAGCCACATCTGGCCTTGTTCCGGACATGTGCTCTCGCATACGTTCTCGTCGATCCCGGGCGGATCGCCGAATCCTGCCGCCGCCCGGATACCCACCCACCCACGCACGGCAGGAGCGGGGGACCCACAGGTAAGCCGCCGATCCGGACACACCGGACCGGCTAGGGGTGAAGCCGCGCCCAAAAACGCGGCCGGGCATCTCCCGCCCGAACCCGACAGCTCACCTCGCAGGCGTCGGAGAGGACATTCGTCATGCCCGCACGAGGCAAGCACCGCCGCACGAAGACCAACGTCATCACCCGGGGCATGATCGCCGCCGGAACGGGCGGCATCGCACTCGCCCTGCCGCTCGTGAGCGCGACCGGCGCCCACGCGGCGACCCCGGCGCAGGCCCCCCAGCTCACGAAGGCCGCCAAGACCGCCGTGGTCCCCAACGTCCAGCTCATCACCTACAAGGTGGTCGCGGGCGACACCCTGGCAAAGGTGGCGCAGAAGCACCCCGAGAGCGGCGGCTGGAAGAAGCTGTACGAGGCGAACCGCGCGGTCATCGGCGACAACCCCGCCCTGATCCGCCCGGGTCTGAAGCTGACCGTGGGCACGAAGACGCTGAAGTCGACGGCGGCCAAGACGGCGAAGGCGACCCCGGCCGTCGCCAAGTCCTCCACGACCACCGCCACCCAGGCCTCCGCCAAGACGTACACGAACAACCTCGACGGCTGGATCAAGGAATCCCTGGACATCATGGCGAAGGAGGGCATCCCGGGCAGCTACGACGGCATCCACCGCAACGTGATGCGCGAGTCCTCCGGCAACCCGCTCGCCATCAACAACTGGGACTCCAACGCCGTCGCGGGCACCCCCTCCAAGGGTCTGCTCCAGGTCATCGACCCCACGTTCCGGGCCTTCCACGTCCCCGGCACGTCGATGGACCCCTACGACCCGGTCGCGAACATCACCGCCGCCTGCAACTACGCGGCGAAGACCTACGGCTCCATCGACAACGTCAACGGCGCCTACTGATCACACCCTCACCATCACCCGCCGGCGGCACCTTCTAGGTCCGCCGGCGGGCGCGTTGCCCGGCGCGTTCCTCGCGTGACGGGTCCCTGGGAACAGGGCGTGACGGGTCCCTGGGAACAGGGACCCGCTCCCTAGAAGCCGAAGAGGCGTTCCAGGACGACCGCGATTCCGTCGTCCTCGTTCGACAGCGTGACCTCGTCGGCCACCGCCTTGAGTTCCGGGTGGGCGTTGGCCATCGCCACACCACGGGCGGCCCAGTCGAACATCGGGATGTCATTGGGCATGTCGCCGAAAGCGAGCGTCGCGTCCGGGGTGAGTCCGAGGTGCGCCGCGGCGAGAGCGAGGCCCGTCGCCTTGGTCACCCCGCATGGCTGGAGTTCGACGGTGCCGGGCCCGGACATGGTGACCGTCGCCAGCGAACCGACCACTCCCCGCGCCGCGGACGCCAACTCGTCGTCGGACAACGACGGGTGGCGGAGCAGCACCTTGCTGATCGGCTCCGACCAGAGGTCGTCCCGCCGCCGCACCCGCACCGCCGGCAGGGTCGGATGCGGCATCACGTATCCCGGCTCGATGAGCGTCAGCCCGTCCACGCCGTCCTGGTCGACCGCCGCGTACAGCAGCCCGACCTCCGCCTCGATCTTGCCGAGCGCCGTCTCCGCCAGTTCCCTGTCCAGGGTCACCGACCACAGCATCCGGTCCGTCCCGGCGTCGTACAACTGCGCCCCCTGCCCGCACACCGCCAGCCCCTCGCCGCCGAGTTCGTCGAGGAGCGGTCGCACGCGCGGCGCGGGGCGGCCCGTCACCACGAGGTGCTGGGCACCCGCCTGGGCCACCTTCGCCAACGCGGCCCGCGACCGGTCGGAGAGGGTGTCGTCGCCGCGCAGCAGCGTTCCGTCCAGGTCAGTGGCGATGAGTGAATATGCAGTCGGAGCGGCCATGATCCGAAGAATACGGATCGAACGACTCATGGGCCCGGCGTGAACCGGACGACGTCCGGTATCCCGTCAGCAACGCCGTTCACCGTACGGTGGTTAGCGCGTTGCGACCGCTTCGGATCACGCAAGGTCCGCTTCCGCCCACACCGACTTTCCCGCACATGACCGACCACAACACCCCAACACCGCCCGGCGGCGGGCCGACGCGGCGACGGCACGCACCCCTCCAGGAATCACCGACGACCATGACAAGTCCGGGGAGAGACATGTCCTTTGAGTCCTTCGAGCCCTCTGCGCGGCTACCCCGCCCTTCCGGCGCGGTGACCCCCTTCCGGCAACACCTCCGCACCTCCGCCGAAGCCGTGATCCGGCGCTTCCCCGATTCCCTCCGGTCCGAGATCTACGCCCTGTCCTTCCGGATCTGGCGGATCGACGGGGACGAGCGCCACCCGTACGTCGCCATCGGCTACAACACCGAGACCCAGTACGAGCGGGAGACCTACCCGGAGGACCCGGGCGAGGCCCGCTGGAACTACGCCCTCTGGCTGCTGGACGGCTTCGAGATGCTGGGCAACATCCCCGAAGACCCGGCCGGCGGCCCCCTGTACGTGGACGAGGTCAAGGAACTGGGCATCTGGTTCGACGGTGATCACGACTTCCTCACCATGGACCTCCCGGAGGAAGAGGAGGACGAACTGGACGCCAGGTCCGACCTTCTCCGGCTCCACTTCTACGACGCAGTCATCGACCTGGCCCGCCACCTCCACGCCGATGGCCGCCTCGCGGAGATCTTCGGCCGCGCCCTCCCCGTCGTCGTCTTCGACATGGACTGCCCGGGGTGGGAGATCGAGGCCACCCGGGCCGCCAACCCACCCGATTCCATCGCCGACTTCATGGCCTGGCAGCAGGGCGCCATCTACGAAAGCGCGCCAAGGACCGAGGAGTTCCTGATCCGTCTCGACGCGGAGTGGCTCGAGTACTTCCGCGCCATGGCCGACGTACTCGTGACCCGCCTCGGCGTCTCCCGCGCGGAGTCCGTCGCCAGGATCAACGAACGCTACGCGGCGGAGGAGCTCAAGCCCATGGGGACGGACCTCCTGGGGCACGAACTCCCCGAATTCTGGGCGTACCGCCTCTACTTCGAGCCCGACTCCAGGGGCGTGCTGCCCTCGGGCTCCCCCGAATCCGACGGCGACCTCCGCGCCTGGACCGTCCGCCCCGCCCCACCCCGCGACTCGGCCGCCTGGACCCTCACGGAGGAGCCCTGACGTACGGGGCGGCCGCGACGGCGGCCGGACGCAGCCCCTCGCCCCCGGCCGGGGATCGTCACCACCGGCCGCCCGCACCGCCGGAGATCGTCACCACCGCCCGCCACGCCCTCGGCTGTCCTCGCCTCACCCGTGTGCGGCCACCAGATGCCCGGCCAACCGCGGTGAGGCGAACTCCGTCCCGCACACGAACCGCATCACCGGCCCGTACGAGGCCGCCGCCGGCAGACCGGTGAAGTACAGCCCGGGCACGGACGACCGATACCCGGCACCGAGCTTCGGCGCACCGCGGCTCACCGCCAGCTCCGCGCGGAGCTCGGGCCCGAGGAAGTCCATCGCGGCGATGTCGACGCGGTAGCCGGTCGCGGCGATGACGTGATCGGCGGACAGCTCGTCCACCCGGCCGCCATGGGTCTGCACGGTGAGGACGGGGCCGCCGTCGGTGGCCGCGGCGCGGACGATCCGCCGGACCTCGCGGACCGCGACCTTGCCCTCGAAACGGTCGCGGAGCCACCAGGCGCCGAGGGGACCGAGCACACGGCGGACCAGGTAGTGCCGGGACCGGGCGGGCAGATAGCGGTAAGGATGCGGGTAGTAGCTGAGCGCCCACAGGGACCAGGCGCGCCCGAACGGCGACTCGGGGCGCAGCCTGGGCTGGTTCCACGGCGGCGCGCCGAAGGCGACGGCGCCCTTGCCCCGGGACACCACCCGCACCTGCGCGCCGGCCTCCGCCGCGAGCGCCGCCGTCTCCAGGGCGGACTGCCCCGCGCCGACGACTATCAGCTCCTTGCCGGAGAAGCGGCTCAGGTCGTGCTGCTGCGAGCTGTGCGAGACCGGGCCGGCCGGCGTGGGACCGTCGGCCGCCGCGCCCGCGAGCTCGGGAGGCAGATGGGCCAGCCCGGACAGTCCGGTGGCCACCACGACCGCCCGCGCGGTGAACAATTCTCCCGAGTCCAGCTTGAGTTCGAACCCGCCGGACGGGTCGGCCCCCTCCCGGCCGCCCTTCCGGTCGATCGACACGACCCGCACCCGCTCCAGCTCGGGCACGAGTTTCTGCTGGAACCACTCCCCGTACGCGATGAACGTCTCGACCGGGATGATGTCCTCGTCGGTGACCAGACGACGCGTCCCCGCCGCGTCGCAGTAGTCGGCGAGTGTGTGGCCACGCTGCGGGGCGTCGATGGTGGAGGCGACCGGAGTCGACTTGAGGAGCATTCCCTCGGGCATGTGATCGCGCCAGCTCACCATGGGCTCGCCGAAGACACGCACCGGGACTCCACGCGCCCGCAGATGGGCGGCGGTGGACAGGCCGAACGGCCCCGCACCGATGACTGCTACCGGATGAATCACGAAGTCCCTCCCCAGGACGTACTACGCCTACTTCGCGGTAGAACTGTTGGTGCTGCCGAGGCGGTTGGTCCGCCACAGCTGATGGAGATGTTTGGCGCCCGGCCGCACGAAGCGCGCCAGCATCATGAAGAACGGCCGCAGGTCGTCACCCGCGAGCCATGCCAGCTCCGTGCCGCTCGCGCGGGTCGGCGCGTGCGGTGTCGTATAGCCGCTGCGCCGGTAGGCGAGCAAGGCCGGCAGGTCGATGTTCTCCACGATGTACCGGTGACCGGCCCGCTGTTCCCCCTCCGGAACGGCGCGCCCGGTCAGGTCCAGATGCATGGCACGGACGACGTCGATCCCCGACTCGTTCTCGAAGAGCCGGAACTGCGCGCCCATGCGTGGGTTGAAGTCGAGGAGTTTGTACCGACCGTCGCGGCGGTCGAATCGCAGGTCGAGGTCGATGATTCCGCTGAAGCCGATCTGTTTGATGAAACGCGCGGCGAGGTCGGCGAGTTCCGGATTGTCGACGACGTACGCGTTCGCCGTCATTCCCGCGTGCGGCGGCCAGGAGCGGACCTTCACCCCCGTGAACATCGCGAGCGGTGCCGAGTCCGCGTCGAAGTACGCGTGCACGATCCAGTCCTCCGCCTCCTCCCTCGGCAGGTACTCCTGGAGGATCACGCCGGGCTGCGGACCCCAGTCCCGGGCGAGGGCGAGCAGCCCCTCGCGGGTCGCGATCCTCGTCGTGCCGTTCACCGCGGGCCGGCTGCGGCGCACGAACGCCTCGCGGTTCTTGGCGACGAGCGGGAAGCCGGCCTTCTCGGCGAACGCCTCGATCTCGTCGTACGACTGCGGAAAGGCCGCCGCGGGGCTGGGTATGCCGTGCTCCACGCACAGTTCGTGCAGCCCCTGTTTGCTGGCCAGCCTTCGAGGCAGCTCGGCGTCCACGCGCGGGAAGAGGAAGGGCCCGGCCAGTTCCTCCTGATGCTCGGCGATGAGTACGGCGGCCTCTTCGTCCGTCGGGACGAGCACCGTGGGCCGGCCGATGCGCCGACCGACGCGCAGCAGCCCCTCGACAAGCCGCTCGGGTTCCTCCGTCCCGGTGGTCGGCCATACGAAGGCGCGGCGCAGGTAGCGTGAACTCGCGGCCGGTGTGTAACGGTCCTCGGTTATCGCGTACATCGGAATGCCGAGTCGGCCCAGGCTCCGTATGGCGCCCACGCCGCCGTGGTGCAGCGGGTAGTCGCCGAACTTCACGATGAGGCCCGGAACTTCCCGGTCGACATCGGCCGGCACACTCCTGGAGCTCCTGGCCATGGGTCCCCCCACATGTCCCCCCTACGGACCGGACCCACCCCGTCCGTGTCCCCCAAAGGACGCTAAGCCGGAATTGCCACGTCCGACAAGGTCAATTCGGACATTGCAAACTCTTTAGGCACTGCCCCAGCATGGTCACTCCCCCGTAACGTGTGCCTCGACCACATGAAACGCGTGGAACGCATGGATCACATGGCGAGTACGAATCCGAAAGCGAGGCACCAACCGATGCCCCCCTTCGATGTCCCCGAGGGCGACCCCTTCGGCCCGCACAACCTGCCGTACGGCGTGTTCTCCCCGACCGGCCGCGACGGCGACCCCGAGCGGCGCGTCGGCGTACGGCTCGGCGACCATGTGCTCGACGCGGGCGCCGCGGCCCGGGCACTCGGCTCCCCGTACGCCGGGCTGCTCGCGCAGCCGACCCTCGATCCGTTGCTCGCGGCGGGCCGCACCGCCTGGTCCGACGTCCGGCGCGCGCTGACGGCCTGGGTGACCGTCCCGGCCCACCGGGAGACCCTGGCTCCCCATTTCCACCCCCTCTCCGACGTGACGCTGCACCTCCCGTTCTCCGTCGCGGACTACGTCGACTTCTACGCCTCCGAGAACCACGCCCGGAACGTCGGCCAGATGTTCCGCCCCGACGCCGCCGACTCCCTCACCCCCAACTGGAAGCACCTGCCGATCGGCTATCACGGCCGCTCCGGCACGATCGTGGTCTCCGGCACGGACGTCGTACGCCCGTCGGGCCAGCGCAAGGCGCCCGCGGACGCCGCCCCCGTCTTCGGCCCCTCGGTCCGCCTTGACATCGAGGCGGAGGTCGGCTTCGTGGTCGGCACCCCCTCGGACATGGGCCGGCCGGTGCGGCTGGGCGACTACCGCGACCACGTCTTCGGCCTCTGCCTCCTCAACGACTGGTCGGCGCGCGACATCCAGGCCTGGGAGTACGTCCCCCTCGGCCCCTTCCTCGGCAAGTCCTTCGCCACCTCCGTGTCGGCGTGGATCACCCCGCTCGACGCCCTCGACGAAGCCCGCGTCGCGCCCCCCACGCGCACGCACCCGCTCCTCCCCTATCTGGACGACGCCTCCGAGGACCCCGGCGGCTACGACCTCCGCATCTCCGTGGCCATCAACGGCCACGTCGTCTCCGAACCCCCCTTCTCCACCATGTACTGGACGGCCGCTCAGCAGCTGGCCCACATGACGGTCAACGGCGCCTCCCTGCGCACCGGCGACCTCTACGGCTCCGGAACCGTCAGCGGCCCCTCGGAGGGTGAGCGCGGCTCTCTGCTGGAACTCACCTGGAACGGGCGCGACGCCCTGGAGCTGCCCGACGGCAAGCGCACGTTCCTGGAGGACGGCGACGAGGTCACGCTGACGGCCTGGGCGCCCGGGCCGGGCGGAACCCGGGTGGGCCTCGGCGAGGTCCGGGGCCGCATCGCGCAGGCCGTCCCCCAGTAGGACGAGGTCCGCGTCACGGTGGCCGACACCCTGGCCACCGTGACCCCGCGGGACCTGCCCGACGAGCCGGTCCCCCCTTACGTCCAGTCCCTTTCCGTCCAGTCGTCTCTATCCCGTGCTCTGCGTCCCGTGCGCTACATCCAGTCCTCGGGCTCCGGCTCCTGGTCCAGCTCGGGCCAGTCCGGGTCGGGCCCCTCGTCGGTCGCCGCGGCCGGGACACCCGGAGCGACGGGGAGGACCGGGGCGCCCCGGTCCGCCGCGGGCGTGCCACCGCCCAGCGAGGCGAGCACCCCGATCACGCCCTCCCCGTACGTCGCCAGCTTCTTCTCGCCCACCCCGCTGATACCGCCGAGGTCCTTCACGGACGTGGGCCACACCGTGGCGATCTCCCGCAGCGTGGCGTCGTGGAAGATGACGTACGCCGGGACGCCCTGCTCGCGCGCCTGCTCGCCGCGCCAGGAACGCAGCGCCTCGAAGGCGGGGACGAGCTCGGCGGGCAGCTCGGCGGCCGCCGCCTTGGCCTTGCGCTCGCCCTTGGGTGCCGACGACCGGGAGACGGTCGGCTTCGGCGGCTCCTTGCGCAGCGGCACATCGCGCTCGCGCCGCAGCACGGTCCCGCTGTCGTCGGTCAGCACCAGCGTGCCGTACTCGCCCTCGACCGCGATCAGGCCCTGGGCCAGCAACTGCCGTACGACACCACGCCAGTCGGACTCGGCCAGCTCCTCGCCGATGCCGAAGACGGACAGCTGGTCGTGGTCGAACTGGATCACCTTGGCGGTCCGCCGCCCCAGCAGGATGTCGACGATCTGCCCCGCGCCG
This sequence comes from Streptomyces sp. NPDC060027, assembly GCF_042737005.1. Classification (NCBI taxonomy): domain Bacteria; kingdom Bacillati; phylum Actinomycetota; class Actinomycetes; order Kitasatosporales; family Streptomycetaceae; genus Streptomyces; species Streptomyces sp. NPDC060027. The sequence continues at coordinate 2,255 of NZ_JBHWVI010000202.1, read as the reverse complement.
AACTTCTGCCCCCGCTCACGCTGGAGGCGCACCACCGTGGACAGCAGCTTCTGCGCCGCTACCGTGCCGTCCCAGGTCTCCGGGGGCGTCAGGCAGGTGTCGCAGTTGCCGCAGGCCGGGGTGTTCGGGTCCTGGCCGAAGTAGGCGAGGAGCTGCGAGCGCCGGCACTGGGCCGTCTCGCACAGGGCGAGCATCGAGTCCAGGTGGGCGGCCGCCCGCCGCCGGAACGCCTCGTCCCCCTCCGAGCCCTGGATCATCTTGCGCTGCTGGACCACGTCCTGAAGGCCGTACGCCATCCAGGCCGTGGACGGCAGTCCGTCGCGGCCGGCGCGGCCCGTCTCCTGGTAGTAGCCCTCGACGGACTTCGGCAGGTCGAGGTGGGCGACGAACCGGACGTCCGGCTTGTCGATGCCCATGCCGAAAGCGATCGTGGCGACCACCACCAGGCCCTCCTCGCGCAGGAAGCGCGACTGGTGGGTGGCGCGGGTTCCCGCGTCCAGGCCCGCGTGGTAGGGCACCGCCTCGATGCCGTTGCGGGAGAGGAACTCGGCCGTCTTCTCCACCGAGTTGCGCGAGAGGCAGTAGACGATGCCCGCGTCGCCCGCGTGCTCCTCGCGCAGGAAGGACAGCAGCTGCTTCTTCGGGTCGGCCTTGGGGACGATCCGGTACTGGATGTTGGGGCGGTCGAAGCTCGCCTCGAAGTGGCGGGCCGTCGGCATCCCCAGGCGCTGGGTGATCTCCTTGTGCGTCGCACGCGTGGCCGTGGCCGTCAGCGCGATGCGCGGGACCTCCGGCCAGCGCTCGCCGAGCAGCGAGAGCGCCAGATAGTCGGGGCGGAAGTCATGGCCCCACTGGGCCACACAGTGCGCTTCGTCGATCGCGAAGACGGAGATCTTCCCGCGGGACAGCAGGTCCAGCATGCTGTCCAGCCGCAGCCGCTCCGGAGCGAGGTAGAGCAGGTCGAGCTCCCCGGCCAGGAACTCGGCCTCGACCACGCGCCGCTCGTCGAAGTCCTGCGTGGAGTTCATGAACCCGGCGTTCACGCCCAGCGCCCGCAGCGCGTCCACCTGGTCCTGCATGAGCGCGATGAGCGGCGAGACCACGATGCCCGTACCCGGTCTGACCAGGGACGGAATCTGATAGCAGAGGGACTTGCCGCCACCGGTCGGCATCAGGACGACGGCGTCACCGCCCGCCACCACATGCTCGATGACCGCTTCCTGCTCGCCTCGGAAGGCGTCGTACCCGAAGACCCGGTGGAGGGTGGCCAGTGCCTCGCTCTCGCCCAGCGTCTCCGTCGCGTCAGCTTCGGTCATCACACCCGTCCCGCCCATCGTCCTGTCCCCCGTACGTCGCGCCTCGACCACTGCGTCCACGATAGGGGTCCGCGCCGACAGTCCGAGAGTTGTCCACAGGCTGCGAGTGACCGGCTTCCCTACGCAACGGCGCCGGGCCCGTCTCACTCCCCTGGACGGCGAGGGCCGCGCGCGTTCAACCCGTTGGCCCCGCTCGCATGGCGGCACTTCGCGACCGAGGGACATGCTGCTCGGGCGGGAGGAGGGGGCCCGCAGCCGACGGACCGGCGCCGTCGCGTACGCCTCTCTCGCGTCTCTAGGAGCCTTGCCATGTCCCAGCGCCCCCTCAGGACCGTCATCACTCTCGTGACAGCCGCCGCCGCGTCGCTCGCCCTGGCTGCCGTTCCCGCCCCGGCCGCGTCCGGTCCGGTCGACCCGGCCGACCGGAAGGCCCTGCGGGATCTGGCCACGGCGTACATGGCCAGCGTCAAGTACCTCGACGAGAAGACCGCCCTCGCCGACGGTTACGTCCCCCATCAGTGCTCCGCGGACCCCGCGGGACACGGCAGCATGGGCTACCACTACTTCAACGAGTCCCGCTACGGCTCGCTCGACCCGGCGAAGCCCGCGGCTCTTCTCTTCGAGGACGGGAAGAACGGCAAGCGCAGGCTCGCCGGGGTGGAGTGGATCGTGGTGGACGCCGACCAGAACCTGAAGACCGCCAAGGACCGGCCCTCGATGTTCGGCGGCCAGAAGTTCGACGGTCCGATGCCGGGGCACTACCCCGGCATGCCGATCCACTACGACCTGCACGTCTGGCTCTGGAAGCACAACCCCAGCGGGCTGTTCAACCGGTGGAATCCCCGGGTGAAGTGTCCGGCCGCTCCGACCCACTCCGGCTCGTCGGACATGGCTCACTCCGCCCATTGAGAACGGCTCGGGCCCCGCTCCCCCGAAGGG
>NZ_JBHWVI010000201.1:0-16624 GCF_042737005.1 Streptomyces sp. NPDC060027 | reverse complement strand
CTACACTACTTGGTCTGGTGGGCTCGTTTTTGTTTATAAGAGACCGGGCCGTGGACGCCCGTGGGGCCCCCACCCGTGGTGGGTTGCGGGCCCCTCGGCGTGAGTGCGTCGGTGGCCGTTCGCGCCCGGATCAGACGGCGAGTTTGACCATGTCCGCCTGCGGACCCTTCTGGCCCTGCGAGATTTCGAACTCCACTCGCTGACCCTCTTCAAGGGTGCGGTAGCCGTCCATCTGAATCGCGCTGTAGTGCACGAAGACGTCCGCACCACCGTCGACCGCGATGAAGCCGTACCCCTTCTCCGCGTTGAACCACTTGACGGTGCCCTGAGCCATGCCTAACTCCCCTATTACTGGCCCTTGCACAGATCCACACTTCGCGGATCCGGGTCAGACCTCACCCCCCAACGGTTGGGGGTGTGCGCCGGAACGCGTCGACCGCGGCTGAATGTATCTGTCCAACTGCCGTCTGCAACAGGTCAATCGGACGAGAATTCTGGGCATGGCTGATCGTTGACATGCGGAGGATATGCAAGGATTCAGGGCAAGTCGGGCCCCGTAAATGCCATAAACGGCTCAAAAAGGCGGGGCAGTTTGGCTACTTCTTGTCGGATGCCGGGCGAGGACTCATATGCATCCGGCATGAAACCAACATCGAAAGCGAAGCGACTTCCCCAACTGTAGCGCGCTCAACCCTGCAGAATTGCCCCCTCCGTTTCTCTCACGGAGGGGGCAATTCTATGAACTCAGCGTGTTCGGCATTACCGAGGGTAACGATCAGCCTCCGGCGACGGCCGGAATGATCGAGACGCCCACACCGTCCGGGGTCGCCGTCTCCAAGCCCTGCTCGAACCGGACGTCGTCGTCGTTGACGTACACGTTGACGAAGCGTCGCAGCTTGCCCTGGTCGTCCAGAACGCGCGCGGCGATGCCCGTGTGGTTCTTCTCCAGGTCGGCGATGACCTCGGCGAGGGTCGTACCCTCGGCCGTCACCTCGGCGACGCCCCCGGTGTAGGTGCGCAGGATGGTGGGGATGCGGACGTTGACGCTCATGATGCGAGGCCTGCCTCTCGGAAGGAGTCGAGGTTCGGGCGGATGGTCGCGGTCAGCCCGGTGTCCGAGGCCACCGCGTCCAGAGTCTTGAGGCCGTCGCCGGTGTTCAGCACGACGGTGGTCAGGGTCGGATCGAGGAGACCGTTCTCGATCAGCTTGCGGGTGACGCCGACGGTCACGCCGCCGGCCGTCTCCGCGAAGATGCCCTCGGTGCGCGCGAGCAGCTTGATCGCGTCGACGATCTGCTCGTCGTTCACATCCTCCACGGCACCGCCGGTGCGCCGCGCGATGTCGAGCACATACGGCCCGTCAGCCGGGTTGCCGATGGCGAGCGACTTGGCGATGGTGTCCGGCTTCTGCGGGCGCACGACGTCGTGACCGGCCTTGTAGGCGACGGACACCGGGGAGCAGCCCTCGGCCTGGGCGCCGAAGATCTTGTACGGCCTGTCCTCGACGAGCCCGAGCTTGATCAGTTCCTGCAGGCCCTTGTCGATCTTCGTGAGCTGGGAGCCGGAGGCGATCGGCACGACCAGCTGGTCCGGCAGCTTCCAGCCGAGCTGCTCACAGATCTCGTACGCCAGCGTCTTGGAGCCCTCGGCGTAGTACGGCCGCAGGTTGACGTTGACGAAGCCCCAGCCCTCGCCGGCCGGGTCGCCGATCAGTTCGGAGCAGAAGCGGTTCACATCGTCGTAGTTGCCCTGGATACCGACGAGTTCGCCGCCGTAGACCGCGGCCATGACGACCTTGCCCTGCTCCAGGTCGTGCGGGATGAACACGCAGGAGCGGAAGCCGGCACGGGCCGCCGCGGCACCCACGGCGCCGGCGAGGTTGCCCGTGGAGGAGCAGGAGAGGGTGGTGAAGCCGAAGACGCGGGCCGCTTCGATGGCCTGGGCGACGACGCGGTCCTTGAAGGAGTGCGTCGGGTTGCCGGAGTCGTCCTTGACGAAGAGCTTGCCGGCGTCGACACCGAGCTCGCGGGCCAGGTTGTCGGCCTGGACGAGCTTGGTCCAGCCGGGGTTGATGTTCGGCTTCTGCGCCACGTCCGCGGGGACGGGCAGGAGGGGCGCGTAGCGCCAGATGTTCGCGGGTCCCGCTTCGATGCGCTTGCGGAGCTCTTCGGTCTCGTAGGCCGAGAAGTCGTAGGCGATCTCCAGCGGGCCGAAACACTCCTCGCAGGCGAAGACCGGTCCGAGCGGGACGCGGTGCCCGCACTCGCGGCAGGAAAGCGCCGCTGCCGGACCGAGGTCCACCGCATCGGCGGAGTTCACGGAGTTCGTGGTGCTTGCAACTGTCTGCGCAGCCATGGAGGCGAGGCCCTTTCTCCTCATCTTCCTCACGACGCACTTCGCCGTGAGACGGATTTGGCACCTTCCCTAGCCGGGAGCCTCGCGACGCGATCGACATCGATCGGTACGAGACCGGCTGGAGGGTTGCCGGGGCTTCATCGGGCCGTATCCCTCTGCCCCTCTGGATGAGCGGTATTTGATTGTTGAACTGTTGAACGCGATACGCGCCGATGATCCAGGACATGCGATGGTCATCCGCGTTGTTCAAGACTGTAACCGAAGGCCAGGACAGTTGAGATAGTCGTCCGCACCGCGAGACGACGGCAATCGATCTGCCGCTGGCCGCAGCGGGCACGCTGATGAGAGCGTGTGATCAGACAGTGAGGAGCCGCAGACCGTGCTGAAAGATGTCGAAAGCTGGCTGAGCACACGCTCCTGGTCCCTGACCGACCGCCCGCTCCACAAGCTCATGGCCGCGAAACGTTCCACCGGATCGACGGTCAGCGTCGTACTGCCCGCGCTCAACGAGGAGGAGACGGTCGGCGAGATCGTGGCGATCATCCGCCACGACCTGATGCAGCAGGTGCCCCTCGTCGACGAGATCGTCGTCGTCGACTCGGGCTCGACCGATCGCACCTCGGCGGTCGCCGCCGCCGCGGGCGCGAGAGTCGTGCACCGCGACGACATCCTCCCGCGGATTCCCGCGGTGCCCGGCAAGGGTGAGGTGCTGTGGCGGTCGCTGCTCGTGACGAGCGGGGACATCGTCTGCTTCATCGACGCGGACCTCAGGGAGTTCTCGTCCGACTTCGTCACCGGGATCGTGGGCCCGCTGCTCACCGACCCCGGGGTCGATCTGGTCAAGGCCATGTACGACCGCCCGCTGGGCGGCGCCTCGGGACAGGGCGGCCGGGTCACCGAGCTGATGGCCCGCCCCCTGCTGAACATGCACTGGCCGCAGCTGGCGGGCTTCGTCCAGCCGCTCGGCGGCGAGTACGCGGCCCGTCGCTCCCTGCTCGAACAGCTCCCGTTCCCCGTCGGCTACGGCGTGGAGCTGGGCATGCTCGTCGACGCCCTGCACCTGGTGGGCCTGGACGCCCTCGCCCAGGTCGACGTCGGCGTCCGCAAGCACCGTCACCAGGACGGCCAGGCCCTGGGCCGTATGGCCGCCGCGATCTACCGCACCGCCCAGCTCCGGCTGGCCCGCGGCCACCTGATCCGCCCCGCCCTCACCCAGTTCGAGCGCGGCCGGGACGGTTTCCAGCCGCGCACGTACTCGGTGGACACGGAGGAAAGGCCCCCGATGAGCGAAATCTCCGAGTACCAGCGGCGCAAAGCCGCGTAGACCAGCCCTCCCGGCCCGCGATCGCATACGGCCGAAGGGAACGTTTGAGCGTTTCGACACGGGGCTAGGTTTCGAGGCATGGCTTCAACGCACGGTGCCCACCGGATTCTGGTCGCGTCCAACCGCGGCCCGATCACCTACGAGGTACGGGAGGACGGTTCTCTGCACGCCCGGCGCGGCGGCGGCGGCCTCGTCTCGGGCCTCTCGGCGATCGGGCCCGACGCGGGCGCCCTATGGGTGTGCTCGGCCCTCGGCGACGGCGACCGGGAGGCCGTCGCGCGCGGAGTCGGCGAGGACGGTGTGCGCATGCTGGCCATCGACGCCGACGTGCACGCCGACGCCTACAACGGCATCGCCAACTCCGTCCTGTGGTTCGTCCACCACATGCTGTACCAGACCCCCCTGGAGCCGGTCTTCGACGCGGAGTTCCGGCGCCAGTGGGAGTCGTACCGGACCTACAACCGCGCCTTCGCCGAGGCGCTGGCCGAGGAGGCCGCCGAGGGGGCGGCGGTGCTGGTCCAGGACTACCACCTGTGCCTGGTGCCGGGGATGCTCCGCGAGCTGCGCCCCGACCTGCGCATCGGCCACTTCTCCCACACGCCGTGGGCGCCCGAGGACTACTTCCGGATGCTCCCCGACGACATCCGCGCCGAACTGGTGGGAGGCATGCTCGGCGCGGACCGGGTGGCGTTCCTGACCTGGCGGTGGGCGACCGCCTTCATGCGCTGCGCGGAGGAGGCCGACCCCGAGCACTACACCGCGACCTGGCACTCGGGCGCCCCCAGGGCGATCGAGCACCTGGACGGCGCCCGGCCGCCCGTGCGCGAGACCCTCGTCGGCGTGCACGGCCTCGGCGCGGACGCCGAGTTCCTGCGCGAACGCTCCCACCGGGAGGACGTCGAGGAGCGCATGGCCGCGCTGCGCACGGAGATCGGCGAGAACCGCAGGACCGTCGTGCGCGTCGACCGGACCGAGCTGTCCAAGAACATCGTGCGGGGGCTGCTGGCGTACCGGCAGCTGCTCGACGACCACCCGGAGTGGCGCGAGCGGGTGGTCCACGTGGCCTTCGCCTACCCCTCGCGGCAGGACCTCGCGGTGTACCGGGAGTACACGGCCGAGGTGCAGCGCGTGGCCGACGAGATCAACTCCCAGTACGGAACGCCCGGTTGGACCCCGGTGGTGCTGCACGTCAAGGACGACTTCGCGCGCTCGCTCGCCGCGTACCGGCTGGCCGACGTCGCCCTCGTCAACCCCATCAGGGACGGCATGAACCTCGTCGCCAAGGAGATCCCGGTCGTCTCCGACGAGGGCTGTGTGCTGGTGCTCTCGCGGGAGGCCGGGGCGTACGAGGAACTGGGCGAGGACGCGATCTCCGTGAACCCGTACGACGTGATCGGTACGGCACGGGCGCTGCACGAGGCGTTGACCATGCAGCCGGGCGAACGGGCCGAGCGCACCAAGCGGTTGGCCGCCGCGGCCACCGCTCTGCCGCCGGCCCAGTGGTTCCTCGATCAGCTGCGCGCGCTGGAGGCCTGAGCGACACCGAGGGGACCTTTCGCTCCGGCCGGGGAAAGGACTTCAGCCCCTCCGGCCGGAAATTTCAGCCCCTCCGGCGTTTGAGGAGGGGGGTCTGGGGCCGGAGCCCCAGGTACGGGACGGGTAGGGGCGGAGGGGGCGAAGCAAGCCTTCCGCCGCCCTCGCCCGCGCGGGCGACGAGCGGCCGATCAAGCGAGTTCGGCCGCGAGAGAGGCGAGCAGGCGTACGACTCCGGACGGACCGTCGACCACCAGGTCGGCGCGTTCGGCGAGTTCGCCGACCTCGGAGCTGCCGCTGCACACCAGCAGGCCCGGGATCCCGTCGGAGCGGAGCTTGTCGACGGCGGCGAAGGCGGGCAGGTCGCCCAGGTCGTCACCCGCGTAGAGGACGGCCTCGGCGCCGACCTCCCGGACGTACTCCAGAAGGGCGACGCCCTTGTCCATGCCGGGCGGGCGCAGCTCCAGGACCATGCGGCCGGGCTCGACGATCAGGCCGTGCCGGGTGGCCAGATCGGCCAGCGGCTCGCGGAGCGCCTCGAAGGCGGCCTGCGGGTCCGCGGCGCGGCGCGTATGCACGGCGACCGCACGGCCCTTCTCCTCGATCCAGGTGCCCTGCCAGGCGCCGATCCTGTCGAGGAACCCCGGCAGTTCGGCGCGGACGGCGGCCACACCGGGGTGCGGGGCGGGGGCGGTGACCGTGCCGCTCACCGCGTCCCAGCGCTCGGCGCCGTAGTGACCGAGGACGACGAGGTGCTCCAGTCCGGGGACGCCCGCGAAGCCGCCGTGGCGTACGGCCACACCGGCCGGGCGGCCGGTGACCACGGCGATCGAGGCGACCTTGGGGGCGAGTGCCGCGAGGGCGGGCACCGCGTCGGGGTGCGCACGGGCCTGGTCGGGGTCGGGGACGATGGGGGCGAGGGTCCCGTCGAAGTCGAGTGCGACGACCGTCCGGGTGGGGCGGGTGAGGATCGCGTCCAGAGCGTCGCGCCCGGCGGGGGTGACCGGGGCCGGCAAGGGGTCCTTGGATTCGGGATGGCTGCCCATGGGGCGACCCTATCCGGGTGAGGGCGGGCGCACCCATGGCTCATGGCCGAGCGGGCTACCCACCCGGCCGGAATGCCTCGCCCCGACAACTCCACCTGGCCGAATCCCCGGCCCTACCGAGCCGCCCGGCCCGGCCCGGAGGCCTGGTCCGACCGATGCGCCCGGCCCGGAGACCCGCTCCGACCGAGCAGCCGCCCGAATGCTCGTCCCACCGATCCCTCCCGCACGGGTGCCTAGGTCTCGCCTGGCCGCCCGCCCCGGAGGCTCGTCTCAGCGGTCCGACCGGCGGGCCTCCCGCACGCGGCGCAGCCTGTTCACCGTCACCGGGTCGTGCGCCAAGGCCCTCGGGTCGTCCAGCAACGCGTTGAGCAGCTGGTAGTAGCGGACCGGGGCCAGGCCCAGCCGTTCTCGTATGGCGCGCTCCTTGGCGCCGGGGCCGGGGAAGCCGCGGCGCTCCAGGGCGAGGATGCTCCGTTCGCGCGCGGGCAGCTCTTCCATGGACAGCACGGTAGCCCCCGGCACCGACAGTGCCGAGCCGGAGCCGGGATCGGGATCGGAGCCGGGGAGCGGGCCCGGGCCCGTCCTAGTAGCCGCTGTCCGCCATGGTGGCGTTGGTCTGCAGGGAGTCGAGGACCTCGGCCGGGTCGCCGTCCGGGCTCACGGCCTTGGCGATCTCGCTCTTCACGTCGGCGCTGACCTCGGCCCAGGAGGTCTTGCCGACCGGGTACAGAACCGAGGTGGGCAGCTCGGCGAGGAAGGGCTCCAGGTCCGCGTCGTCCGGGTCGGCCGCCATCGCGTCGGACGCGGAGGAGGTGACCGGCAGCAGGTCGTACTCGCGGGAGAAGGCGAGGACGTTCTTGTCCTGGTAGACGAAGTCGAGGAAGTCGCCGACCTGCTCGCCGTGGCCGTTCTTCTTGAAGGCCATCATCCAGTCGGCGACGCCCATGGTGACCTTGGACCTGCCGTCGACGCCGGGCATCGGCACCATGCCGAACTTCACGCCCTCGGCGGCGGCCTGCTTCATCAGAGTGGGGTGCCCGACGAGCATTCCGACCTCACCCCGGGTGAACGCCGAGAAGGCGGCCGCACGGTTCAGCTTGGCAGGTGCGACGGGTCCGGTGAGCCCCTTGCCGACCAGTTCGTCCTTCAGCCAGGTGACCGTGTGGATGTTCTGCGGAGAGTCGATGGAGTACGTGTCGACGTCGTCCGCGTAGCCGCTCCCTCCGCTCAGCAGCCACTGCATGGTCTCCGCCTGCGCCTCCTCGGGGCCGAGCGGCAGCGCGTAGGGGAACTTCACGCCCTTGGCCTTGAGCGCCCTCGCGTCGGCCGCGAGCTCGCTCCAGGTCGTGGGCGGGGTGATGCCGGCCTCGGAGAACAGGGTCCTGTTGAAGAAGAGCAGGCGTGTGGACGCCGCGAACGGCATGCCGTACTGCGTCCGGTCCGTCCGCCCCGCGTCGGTGAGTTCCGAGACGAAGTCGGCCTGAACGGGTACGGAGAGCAGGTCATCGACCTTGTAGAGCCGGCCCTGCGCGGCGTAGTCGGCATAGGCGCCGATCTGCGCCATGTCCGGGGCGTGGCCCGCCGCGACCATCTCCTTGACCTTGCGGTCCACGTCGGTCCAGGGGTAGACGCTGACCTCGACCTTGATCCCCGGGTGACCGGCCTCGTAGTCCTCGGCCAGGTCGTCCCAGTACTTCTGGGAGCTGTTGGCCTTGGAGGCGCCGTAGTCGGCGGCCACGAGTCTCAGCGTCACGTCCGAGGAGCCGCCGCCCGGGCCGCCGCAGCCCGCGAGGGCCGCCGTCATGCCGAGAGCCGAGATCGCCGCGATCGTTCCTGTCCTGCGCCGCTGCACCGCTTGTACTCCCCAACCCCTGAGCCGTATCGGCTGCTTCTTTGCTTCTGCGTCCGTTGCACCCGTCTCGGAATGCGGATACAAGGTCTACACCACGTGAGTGGACTAGACCTCTCTAGGGGTAAGGGGCGACACTGTCCCCCGTGAGACATGTCATCGCCCTCGATGTGGGCGGCACCGGGATGAAGGCAGCCCTCGTCGGAGTGGACGCCGAGCCTTCCGAGGACCGCCCCGACGTGCCGCCGCACCGGACCTCCGGGCCCCCCGCGCTGCTGCACCAGGCCCGCCGGGCGACCGGCCGTGAGCGCGGGCCCGACGCCGTCGTCGAAGACATCCTCGACTTCGCCGACGAACTGCGCGCCCACGGCGAGAAGCACTTCGGCGAGAGCGCCCTGGCCGCCGGCGTCGCCGTCCCCGGCATCGTCGACGCCCAGCACGGCATCGCGGTCTACGCCGCCAACCTCGGCTGGCGCGACGTCCCGCTGCGCCGGCTGCTCGGCGAGCGGCTCGGCGGCATACCCGTCGCGCTCGGGCACGACGTGCGCACCGGCGGGCTCGCGGAGGGCCGCATCGGCGCCGGACAGGGAGCGGACCGCTTCCTCTTCGTCCCGCTGGGCACCGGGATAGCGGGCGCCATCGGCATCAACGGCAGCGTCGAGGAGGGCGCGCACGGCTTCGCGGGCGAGATCGGCCACATCGTCGTACGGCCCGGCGGGGCCCCGTGCCCGTGCGGGCAGCGCGGCTGTCTGGAACGGTTCGCCTCCGCGGCGGCCGTCAGCCAGGCCTGGGCCGAGGCGTCCGGCGACCCGGAGGCGGACGCGGCGGACTGCGCCAACGCCGTCGCGTCGGGCGACCCGAGGGCGCGGGCCGTCTGGCAGGAGGCCGTCGACGCGCTCGCCGACGGGCTGGTCACCGCGCTCACCCTCCTGGACCCGCGCACGCTGATCATCGGTGGCGGGCTCGCCGAGGCGGGGGAAACCTTGTTCACACCACTGCGGGCCGCGGTCGAGCGACGCGTCACCTTCCAGAAGCTGCCGTCCATCGTCCCCGCCGCTCTCGGGGACACCGCCGGATGCCTCGGTGCCGGGCTCCTCGCCCGGGACCTCCTGAACACCACTTCTACGACTCCCCGGAGGTAACCACCCGATGGCCCCTAGCAAGGTTCTCGCCGGCGCCCGGGTGGTACTGCCCACCGGGATCGTGCACGACGGCCGCGTGATCATCGACGGTGCGCGGATCTCCGGTGGGCAGGCTCCCGCGGACGCGCCCGTGACCGACCTGTCCGGCCACTGGCTGGTCCCCGGTTTCGTCGACCTCCACAACCACGGCGGTGGCGGCGCGTCCTTCACCTCGGGAACGGTCGAGGACGTCCTCCGAGGCATCCACACCCACCGTCTGCACGGCACCACGACCGTCGTCGCCTCGACCGTCACCGGTGACATGCACGGCCTCGCCGAGCGCGCCGGGATGCTCTCCGAACTGGCCGAACAGGGCGACCTCGCGGGCATCCACTTCGAGGGCCCGTTCATCTCGCCGTGCCGCAAGGGCGCGCACTCCGAGGAACTGCTGCGCGACCCGGACCCGGCCGATGTCCGCAAGCTCCTCGACGCGGCGCGCGGCCGGGCCAGCATGGTCACGCTCGCCCCCGAACTGCCGGGCGGCCTCGACTCCGTGCGGCTGCTCGCCGAACACGGGGTGATCGCCGCGATCGGGCACACCGACGCGACGTACGAGCAGACGCAGGCGGCCATCGACGCGGGCGCGACCGTGGCGACGCATCTGTTCAACGCGATGCCGGCGCTCGGACACCGCACGCCGGGCCCCATCGCCGCCCTCCTGGAGGACGAGCGGATCACCGTCGAGCTGATCAACGACGGCACGCATCTGCACCCCGCCTCGCTGGAGCTGGCGTTCCATCACGCGGGTCCGGGCCGGGTCGCGTTCATCACCGACGCGATGGACGCGGCGGGCTTCGGCGACGGCCGCTACATGCTCGGCCCGCTCGAAGTCGAGGTCGCGGACGGCGTCGCCCGCCTGGTGGAGGGCGGTTCGATCGCCGGCTCCACGCTCACCCTCGACCGCGCCTTCCAGCGCGCCGTCACGGTCGACAGGCTGCCGGTCGAGGACATCGTGGCGGCCATCTCCGCCAACCCCGCCCGTCTGCTCGGCGTGTACGACCGGGTGGGCTCCCTGGAGCCGGGCAAGGACGCGGACCTCGTGGTGCTCGACGCCGACTTCGCGCTCAAGGGCGTCATGCGCAAGGGCGTATGGGTGGTCGATCCCCAACTGAGGTGATTCACACCTTTGTTGCCGTACGGCGGTTGGCCCGGGGGGACTGGGCCGACCGCCGTTGTCTTTGGCATGATCAGACCTCCGCAAGCATCGGCGGGCGCCCGACCGGCGCGCACGTCACACAACTCTTCGGGGGAGGTCGGCCCAGGTGATCCTCACGGTCACGCTGAACACCGCTCTCGACATCACCTATCGCGTGCCGGCACTGCGGCCGCACAGCGCGCACCGGGTGACCGAAGTGACCGAACGTCCGGGCGGCAAGGGCCTGAACGTGGGGCGGGTGCTCGCCGCGCTCGGGCACGAGGTGACGGTCACCGGATTCACGGGCGGCGCGACGGGCCGCACGGTGCGGGACCAGCTCACCGGGGTGGTGGACGCGCTCGTCCCGGTGGAGGGATCGACGCGCCGCACGATAGCCGTGGTCGACACGACGACCGGTGACACGACCCAGCTCAACGAGCCGGGACCGGCGATCACCGCCACCGAGTGGTCGGCCTTCCAGGAGACGTACGAGCATCTGCTGCGCTCAGCCTCGGCGGTGGCCCTGTGCGGCAGCCTGCCCCCGGGAGTACCGGTCGGCGCCTACGCCCAACTCGTGCGCACCGCCCGCACCCTGGCCGTCCCGGTCCTGCTGGACACCAGCGGCGAGCCGCTGCGCCGAGGGGTCGCCGCCCGCCCCGACATCGTCAAGCCGAACGCCGAGGAACTCGCCGAACTCACCGGCACCCACGACCCGTTGCAGGCCACCCGCAACGCCCGGCGCCGCGGTGCACGCGCGGTGGTCGCCTCGCTCGGCCCGGACGGACTGCTCGCCCACACCCCCGACGGCCACTGGCGCGCCACCCCGCCACGCCGGGTCCCCGGCAACCCCACGGGCGCGGGCGACTCGGCGGTGGCGGGCCTGCTGTCGGGCCTGGTCGAGGGGCTTCCCTGGCCGGAGCGGCTGGCCCGGGCCGCGGCCCTGTCCATGGCGACCGTACTGGCCCCTACGGCGGGCGAGTTCGACCGGTCGGCCTACGAGACCCTGCTGACCGAGATCGCGGTGACGGCGGACGCGACGGCGGCCTGAAGGAGCGAGGGGCGCCGCGACAGCGTTGCCGTCGTGACACCCCTCGTCGATCAGTGGACTACTTCCAGCCCTCTTCCAACCAGAGCTGGTCGAAGTTCGCGTCGCACTGGTTGCCGTCACCGCAGGAGATCTGGATCGTGTTGGTGCCCTTGTTGAGGGTGATGTCCCCCCAGGTGTTGGTCCAGCCCTTCGCGTAGTCGCCCTCCGCGGCCTTGGCGAAGTTCTCCAGGTTGAGGGGGCGGTCCTGGGCCCTGGCATTGACGGTGAGGGTGGCGTTGGCGTCCTTGCCGGGCACTCCGTAGTTGACGAACAGCGTGTACTTGCCGGCCTTCTTGATGCCGCTGACGTTCCAGGTGATCGACGCGCCGACGTGATTGAACCCCGTGACGTAGACCCCGCCGTCCGCCTTGGCGCCCTTGACGTCCGAGGCCGTCGACACGCCGGCGCCCAGCTTCAGGGCCTTCGCGTCGATCTTGGGGAGCTCCACGACGTCCTCGGAGCCCTTGGTCGGCTCCTGGCTCGGGGACGCGCTCTGGGAGGCCGTCGGGGTCGAGCCCGCCTGGTCGCCGCCCTTGTCGTCGTCCCCGCCGCCGCCCGTCATGGCGATGGCGATGCCGATCACGACGGCGGCGACCACGGCGATCGCGCCGATGAGAAGGCCCTTGGTGTTGGGGCCGCGGCCACGTCCGCCGCCGTCACCGTGACCGGGCATCGGCGACCGCGTCGTCTGGGCGCCGCCGGGGACGGTCTCGGGGGCCGCGTAGTGCGCGTTCTGCTGGCCGTGGCCGTTCTGCTGCGGCACCTGGCCGTACGGGGCGGTCGGAGCCTGCTGGCCGTAGGCGCTCTGAGCGGCCTGCTGGCCGTACTTGCGCTCGCCGACCGCCCGCACCCGGTTGACCGAGCCCGGGTAGCCGTAGCCACCGCCTCCAGAGGGCGGCGTGGCTCCGTTGGCCTGACCGTCGGCGTACAGATAGCCGAACGGGTCGTCCTCCTCGGGCGTGCTCGCGCCGTTGTTGCCGGGCGTCATCCCTTGGTCTCCTCAGCGGGTGCGGTTCAGATGCGGGTACACGAATGAATGGCGAGCCTACCCGGTCCGGCTGGGCCGAACGGGGGGCCTTCACCGCATCAACCTAGTGACCTGCGCCTTATCCCGCACGCCTGTGCTGTTTGGGACGAGACCGTTTCTCGACGTACATCCGTTCGTCAGCGGATTTCAGCACCTCGTCCGCCGTCATGCCGCAGTGGGCCCACCCGATGCCGAAACTCGCGCCCACGCGGACGGCTCGTCCGTCGACCCTGATGGGCGGAATGATCGCGTTCCGCAGGCGTACGGCGAGGTCCTGGGCGTCCGCCCGGCCGAGACCGTCGGCGAGCACCACGAACTCGTCGCCGCCGAGCCGGGCCACCGTGTCGCCGTCCCGGACACCGTGGGTGAGGCGCCGGGCGACCTCGATGAGAACCTCGTCACCCGCGTTGTGCCCGAACCGGTCGTTGATCGACTTGAAGCCGTCGAGGTCGCAGAAGAGCACCGCGAGCCCCTTGGTGCCGTCGTCCGTCTCACCCTCGGGCGCGATGGTGTGCACATGGTGGTCGAAGGCGTCGAACGCCTCGGAGCCGGAGTGGAAGTCGAAGCCGTGCCCGTTCCCGTTCCCGTCGTAGGCGGGGTGGCCGCCGCCGTCGTAATCGCCGCCCGGCACCTCAGCGAAGTCCCCGTGCCCGTACGCCGCGTCCAGCGAGGCGACCGCGCCCGGCGGCAGGGACTGCGGGCGCTGGCAGAGACGGGCGCTGAGCCGCGAGCGCAGCTCGGCGGAGTTGGGCAGGCCGGTGAGGGCGTCGTGCGAGGCGCGGTGCGCGAGCTGGAGCTCACGGCGCTTGCGCTCCTCGATGTCCTCGACATGGGTGAGCAGGAAGCGGGGGCCGTCGGCGGCGTCCGCGACGACGGAGTTGCGCAGATGGACCCAGACGTAGGTGCCGTCGCGGCGCCCGAGCCGCAGCTCGGCCCGGCCGCCCTCGGCGGAGGTCCGCAGCAGGGTGCCGATGTCCTCGGGGTGCACGAGATCGGAGAAGGAGTAGCGGCGCATCGCCGACGCGGGCCGGCCGAGGAGCCGGCACAGGGCGTCGTTGGTGCGCAGGATGCGGCCGTGCTGGTCGCCGCCCATCTCGGCGATCGCCATGCCGGAGGGGGCGTACTCGAAGGCCTGCCGGAAGGACTCCTCGCTGGCGCGCAGGGCCTGCTGCTCACGCTCCAGGCGGACCAGGGCGCGCTGCATATTCGCGCGTAGACGTGCGTTGCTGATCGCGATGGCGGCCTGGAAGGCGTACATCTGGAGCGCCTCGCGGCCCCAGGCTCCCGGCTTGCGGCCGTTGCGCGGCCGGTCCACCGACAGCACGCCGATCAGCTCGCCGTGGCCGCTGCCGCCGCCGGAGACGCTCGGGGTGTACATCGGCGCGAAGAGGCGGTCGGAGGGGTGCCACTCGTCCTCGAAGCGGGGCGCGGGACCGTCGGTGTACCACTGCGGCACGTCGTCCTCGTCGAGGACCCAGCCCTCGGTGTGCGGTATGAACCGGAGATCGCCCCAGGCCTCGCCCATGGTCAGCCGGCGGTCCCAGGAGGTGCGGGAGCCGACGCGGCCGGTGATGAGGGCCTCGGCGGCGGAGTTGCCGGCGAAGGCGGCGACGACGAGGTCGCCGTCGGGGCGTACGAGGTTCACGCACGCCAGCTCGTAGCCGAGCCCGGTGACCACACCGTCGGCGACGGTCTGCAGCGTGTCGGCCAGGCTGCGGGCCGTGTTCATGTCCGCCATCACCTGATGCAGCTGCCGCAGGGTCGCAAGACGGACGTAGGGCTCCGACTCGGTCTCCATTCGCCCTCCCCTCGAGACCTCGCAGCAACTCCAGGGTTCTCTCGGCGTACTAGGTGCTCTTCCGTTCCGTGCTGACCGCTCGGCGCTCCCCCTGAACCGCCTCGCCGCCGTACTGCTGGGTAGCTTCCTGCGCAACGCCCCCGCCACTGAATCACAGCGCGCTGCTCACTCGGTACACAGGGTCAACAAAATATGGCTCCTGTGACTCAAGTCACAGCGGAAGATGAGCAATTGAGTGGAGTTTCTGCATTTCACCACGCGTTTACTGAACGCATTATGGGGCGACTGTGCAGAACCTGTGCGCCCTTGCGCCCGCCGAATGCGTACGGATGAGAGTACGGCCGTCCCGCCCCCGCCTCCGTTCACCCCGCCGCCGCCTTCTCTCCGCCCCCGGACCTAGGTCCCGGCTAGGGCCGAGGTCCGATGTGCCGCCGCGGGAGCGGAGACTAGCGTTTCGGCGTGCTCACGACTCCCGCCGCCGTTCCCCTCACCCCGTCCGTGCATGCTGAGGGGGTGAGCAACGACGAGTTCCGCGCCGCCATGTCCCGGCTGACCGCGGGTGTGGTCCTGGTGACCGCGCACGAGCCCGCGCTGGCCCCGGGCGGACCGGCGGGCGAGGACGTCGGCATGACCGCGACGGCCTTCATGTCCGTCTCCCTGGACCCGCCGCTGGTCCTGGTCAGCCTGCGCGAGGGCTCCCGGATGGACGACCTGCTCGACGAACAGCCCCTGTGGGGCGTCTCGGTGCTCTCGGAGAGCCAGCGCCACATCGCGGGCCGCTTCTCCATGAAGGGCCGGATCAGCGACCGGCTCCTCTTCGAGGACATCCCGTACGTCCGCGGCGAGGCGACCGGAACGCTCCTGATGGGCGGCGCCCTGGCGACCCTGGAGTGCCGCACCGAGCAGCGGATCCCCGCGGGCGACCACACCCTCGTCATCGGCCGCGTCCTGACGGCCCACGTGCCGAGCGCGGACGGCGGCCCCCTGGCGTACTTCAAGGGCCGCTACCGGCAGCTGGGCTGACCCCCCGGCACCGGCAGCCGGGCTGCCCCCGGCCCGGAGCGGGTCTACCAGTCGCGTCCGGTGCGGCCGCGCTTGGTGTCGGAGCGCTGCTTCTTCTCGCGCAGACGGCGTTCGTTGATACCGCGGGGGATGCGGGTGGCACGGCGCGGCTTGGGCGGCGGCGCGGTGGCCTCGGCGAGCAGGGAGGCCAGCCGTACGGCCGCCGTCTCGCGGTTGCGCCACTGGGAGCGGTGCTCGGAGGACCGGACGCTGATGACCCCGTCGACGAGCCGGCCCTCCAGCTTCGCGAGGGCGCGGTCCTTCCACACGGGCGGCAGCGCCTCGGTGTTCGCGAGGTCGAACCGGAGCTCGACCTGCGTGTCGCTGGTGTTGACGTGCTGCCCGCCAGGCCCGCCCGAGCGCGAGAAGCGCCACATGAGCTCGGCCTCGGGCAGGGAGACGGAGCCGCGGATGACATAGGGACCGGACATGTGTTCATGGTCCCGTGTCCGTCCGGTCCGCGTCACCCGGTTTTCAGCGTCTCTCCGGGTGAAGATGCGCATCCAGGTAAAGAAAGTAAAGACAGGCGGAACCTCGGGGACCCCCCTCGGCGTTCATAGGGGTGACGGTAGCTTCGTCCTCAGTACGAAGCCCGTACGTCAACGAGGGAAGGGACTCCCAACAATGGCTGTAAGCCTGTCCAAGGGTGGCAACGTCTCGCTCACCAAGGAGGCTCCGGGCCTGACCGCCGTCACGGTGGGCCTCGGCTGGGACGTCCGCACCACCACCGGCACCGACTTCGACCTGGACGCTTCGGCCATCGCGGTCAACCCCCAGGGCAAGGTCTACTCGGACGGTCACTTCGTCTTCTTCAACAACAAGCAGACGCCGGACCAGACGATCGTCCACACCGGCGACAACCGGACCGGTGAGGGCGCCGGCGACGACGAGGCGATCAACGTCAACCTGGCGGGCCTCCCCGCCGACGTCGAGAAGATCGTCTTCCCGGTCTCCATCTACGACGCGGAGAACCGCTCGCAGAACTTCGGCCAGGTCCGCAACGCCTACATCCGCATCGTGAACCAGGCCGGCGGCGCCGAGATCGCCCGCTACGACCTCTCCGAGGACGCCGCCACCGAGACCGCCATGGTCTTCGGCGAGCTCTACCGCAACGGCGCGGAGTGGAAGTTCCGCGCGGTCGGCCAGGGCTACGCCTCGGGCCTCGTGGGCATCGCGCAGGACTTCGGCGTCAGCGTCTGATCCTGAGCACACGCACCATCGAGAGGC
>NZ_JBHWVI010000200.1:0-16824 GCF_042737005.1 Streptomyces sp. NPDC060027 | reverse complement strand
GGCGAAGACAAGGCGGCGGCCCCGCCGACAAGGCGGCGCGCTCCCGCGCCGTGCGCGGGCCTTGAACCAGTAGAGAAAGTTTGAATCACGTCGTCCTCGTGGGGTCGGTGTGATCGTTGAGCTGGGTGCTCGTCAGGCGTTGGTGTAGAACGCTGGGTATGGGGAGTGAGCGGCAGGAACGAATGCGGGCGCTGGGGGCACACCTTCGGGCTCTGCGGGTTGATGCCGGCCTGACGGGCGCTGTGTTGGCGCAGCGGGCTGGGGTTGGTCAGCCGACGGTCTCCAAGGTGGAGAACGGGCGCATGGTTCCCAGTCGTGACGTCCTCGACCGGCTGTCCGGAGCTCTCGGCCTGGACGCCGCAGCCGTCTCGGAGTTGCGGGCGGCTCTCGCCGAAGTTGAGTCGGTTCCTTCTGCGGGCGCAGACGAGAAGCTGTCGGACTTGAGCGTTTCCGCGGATGCCGTTGTCGACCTGGCGGTGCGCGGGGCCCGGCTCGTTCGGTCGTTCCAGTGCGTCGTCCTGCCAGCCATGCTTCAGAGCGCGGAGTATGCGCGGCACGTCTTCGCGAGCATGCCTGGCGCGGATGCGGCCGAGGTGGGCAAGGCTGTTGCGGCTCGGGTGGAACGGCAGAGCGTCTTGTACGAACCCGGGCGAGAGTCCGTCTTCGTGGTGACGGAGGGCGTGCTGCGGACGTGGCCTCGTAGCCCAGCGCTGATGCTTGCTCAGCTCGACCGACTGCTCGCGGTGGTAAGCCTGACTACTGTGCGGTTCGGGGTGCTCCCGTGGGATCGACCGGTGCCGGTCATGCCGCGGCACGGATTCACGTTGTGCGATCGGGAGACGGTGGTCGTGGAGACCTTCCGGGATGAGCGGGCGGAGAAGGACCCGGACGTGTTCGCGTCGTACGAGGAGTCGTTCGGCCAGTTCGAGCGTGCGGCCGTCTTCGGTGATGAGGCGCGGGAACTGCTGATGCGGATCATGGGTGAACTGCGAGTCCTGCCCGAGGACGTCACTCCATAGAGGAATAATTCCTCAGAATGCCTAGAGGCTCGGCGCATCTAGGAATACTCTGCCTGCGTGCTGTCTAGCCCTCTAGACGAGGAGTGTTCCTCTTGCTTGCGAAGTGGTGCCGTCCGTTCCCTGGCCTGCCGCAACAGGTCGCTGAAGCCCGATACTTCGTCGCCGCCCTGATGGAGGCCGAGGGCCCCCGCATGGTGGAAAACGCCGTCCTCATCGTCAGTGAGCTGGCGTCCAATGCCGTCCGGCACTCCCGGAGCGGGCGCAAGGGCGGCTGGTTCCTGGTGGTCGTCGTGCTCGACGACGACCGGGTACGCATCGAGGTGATCGACGAGGGAGGCGACGACAGACCGCAACTGCTCGCCGCCAACGACTGGGAGGAGGAGGGCGGGCGCGGGCTGTTGCTGATGGCGACCTGCGCCAAGGACTGGGGAGTGAAGGACCGGATGCACGGCCGGTCTGTCTGGGCCGAGCTCACCCGAGCCGGCGCATGATTCCCGTCGTCCTGGTCGGCCGCGCCGCATGCCCCGTTGGTGGCGGGGGGTGAGCCCTCGCGGGGTCCCTGGCTATCGGTCCGGCTTCTACGTGGTTGAAGTTCGTACGGGACGGCGTCTCCCGCCCGAATCGTCTAGGGCCCTAGACTCCTGGATGTATCTAGGAGGTGTGGGCATGTCGGACGAGCTGCAGCGGATCGCGGCCATCGATGATCCGTACTTGCTGCTGCGTGAGGTCACCACCAGGTTGGCCGACGCTCAGCAGGAAGTTACGGAGCTCGCTCGGCTGCGCCGGCGCGTAGTGCAGGACCTGCACGCGCAGGGGCTGTCGTACGCGCAGATCGCAGCGAAGGCCGGACTGAGCCGCGGACGCATTCATCAGATCCGGCATACCGGGCCGGCTCCCGAAGGGGCCTTTCTCGGGCGGGGCGCCGTCACCGTGGCCACTCCTCTGCGTCGCGATGACGAGCGTGGGCGCACGGTGGTCGCTGTGGACGACGTCAGTTCGGGCAAGCGACTGGAGGACCTGGCGCGGTCGTACGGGCTCGATGTCCAGTCCGAGCACGTGTCGGTGAGCGGCGAGATCGACCTCGACCGCGACGGCCTGGTCGTGGTCTGCGGCCCCCGGATGTCCCAGCAGATGTGGGATACCTACGGCCAAGATCCGGTGCTTCGCTGGAAGCAGGCGGACGACGGGCCGTGGACGGTTGTCGACGGGCGCACGGGCGCCGTGTACCGGTCCGGGCAGGACACCGACCCGGCTCGCCCGTACGACGTCGGGTACCTCGGCAGGCTGCCTCGGCCGGATGGAGCGGGCTCGCTGTTGGCCATCGCCGGAATTCACACTCAAGGCTCCCTCGGCGTCGTCCAGTTGCTCTCCTCCGACCTGAACAGCCTGTGGGGGCAGGTCGGTGAGCATCGCTTCTCCACTCTCGTTGGAGTCGAGTACGACCCCGAAACCGGCGAACCTCGCAGCGTCGAACTGCTCTGCCCGCTCTACCGTCACGACGAGGAGCCGGAGGCGTGACGATCGCGCTGGTCTCGCTCCCGGCGGCATCCGACGTGCCGAATGAGGATTTCGCCGCCGCCTCATCCGGGGTGGCGGTCCTCCTCGATGGTGCGGGGGTGGCCGGGGGTGAGACCGGCTGTAAGCACGGTGTCGCCTGGTTGTCCGCAACGCTGGGCGGGGTTCTGCTCGGCACGCTCGTTGAGCAGCCGGGCCTCCCGATGGTCGAGTGTCTGAGCCATGCGATCCGCACTGTCGGGTCCCTGCACGAGGATGACTGCAACCTGCGCCACCCGGCCAGCCCAACCAGTACCGTCGTCGCCGCGAGGACCAAGGCGGGCGCTCTGGAATACCTCGTCCTGGGAGACTCGGCGCTCCTCATGGCCGGCCGTGACGGCACGGTCGACGTCGTCACGGACCGACGGTTGGATGAGGTGGGTAAGCAACTACGCGGGCCCGTTGACGCCTTGCCCACAGGTTCGCCCGAACATGCTGCCGCTCTCGCCGAGTACAGGACTGCCCTTACCCGGCTGCGCAACCGGCCCGAGGGCTTCTGGATTGCCGGGCCCGACCCGGAAGCGGCCCAACATGCGCTCACCGGTTCTGTCCCGCTGGACTCCTTGGCGTCCGCGGCCCTGATGAGCGACGGGGCCACCCGCCTCGTAGACCGGTTCGAACTCGCCACATGGGATGAGCTGTTCGCGCTCGTCGCCACGTCCGGTCCTGCCGAGGCAATCAGCCGGGTGCGCGACGCGGAAGCCGGTGACCCTGACGGCCGGCGATGGCCGCGGGGCAAGGCCCGTGACGATGCCACGGTGCTGCACTGGGTGCTGCCGTAGTTGATGCGGCACGCCGTACCTTGTGTACCCCCCTAGACAGTTGATGGATCGTCGGCTTACTGTTGTCGTCAACCCCCCTAGACGGTTGGGGTGGCTCCCTCCTTTGCTGTCTAGGGGGGTATCCAATCGAGATGGCACCGGAAGCGGTGCCACCGACTCAGTGAGGTCAACAGAATGCGTGTCATCCCCGTGGACACTTCGGCCGCGACGCTCCTCGTCACCAAGCTGCCCGAGGTGAAGGTGAAGGACCGGCAGACGGGCGAGATCGCCGTGGACCCGGTGACCAACGACCGGCTGATGGTGCTGGAGGTGGTGTTCATCGCCCAGGGCGGCTCGGACATGGTCAAGGTGACCGTGCCCGCCAAGGGCATCGGCGAGGGTCTGGTCATGGGTACGCCGGTGATCCTCTCCGGCCTGGTCGCGCGGCCGTGGGAGAGCGAGTTCGGCGGGCGGGCCCGGCACGGGATCGCCTACCGGGTCGATGCCGTCATGGCCAACGTCCCCGCCTCGGTGCAGGGCTGAACGCCATGACCGATTCCGTGTGGACGCTGCTCCTGGCGCTGGTGATGCTGGGCGTGGTCTTGCAGGTGCTGCGGCGCCGGTTACCGGTCGTCTTCTGGTGGCTCATCGGCTATCCGGTCGTTGCGCTGCGCGTGATTGCCACCTACCGCGCCACCATGGATGCGTGCGGCCTGACCGTCCCGGCCTCGGCCGTACGGCGAGCGACGGCCCGGATGATGGGACGGGAGGCGGGGCCTGTTCCGCCGCGCCGATCGCTTCCTCTGCCCACAAGTTCTGGGCTCGTGATGCGACTGCGTATGGCGACCGGGCAGGCGCCGGAGGACTTCATGGCCTCCGCTGACCGGTTGCGCCACGCCTGGGCGGCGCATGCCGTCCACATCCGGCCGACCAAGCCGGGACGCCTCGAACTGCGGCTCATCGGCTGGGACGTGCTCGCCAACGTGCGTCCCGCGCGGCGCCGGCTCGCTGGCGGACCGCTGACTCTTCCTCTCGCCCTGCGGGACGACGGGGGTTGGCACGTACGGGACTTCCGTACCGTGCCGCACGAACTCATCCTCGGTGCCACCCAGTCCGGCAAGTCCGTCTACCTGCGCAACCTGCTGTGCGGTCTGGCCCGGCAACGGGTCGTCCTCGTCGGTATCGACTGCAAGTGGGGTGTTGAACTGGCTCCGTTCGCGCCCCGGTTGTCCGCGCTCGCCGATACTTCGGACCGTGCGAACGAACTCCTGGACGTCCTCTTGGAGGAGATGGAGGAGCGGTTCCGGCTGATCGGCGTCACCTCTGGAGCGGGACCAGATGCCGTGCTCACGTCCGACGTGTGGGGACTGCCCGACGTGGTCCGGCCCGTACCGATCGTGATCGTCGTCGACGAGGTGGCGGAACTCTTCCTCGCCGCGAGCCGCGATGACGAGAAGCGCCGGGACGCCATGGTCACCAAGCTGATCCGCATCGCCCAGCTCGGCCGCGCCGCGGGCATCTACCTGGAGGTGTGCGGACAGCGCTTCGGCTCCGAACTCGGCAAGGGCGCCACCATGCTGCGGGCCCAGCTCACCGGTCGCGTCTGCCACCGGGTCAACGACGAGTCCTCCGCGAACATGGCTCTTGCCGACATCTCCCCCGAAGCCGCACTCGCCGCGACTGGCATCCCCGCGGACCGTCCGGGCGTGGCCGTCGTCGGTGACTCCTCGGGCGGCTGGTCCCGCGCCCGCTCACCGCACCTCACCCTGGACGACGCCGCGGCCATCTGCCGCGCCACTGTGGACCTGGTCCCGGACCTGCCTCGTCTCGCCGCCTTTCGGCCGGCCGTCGCTCCAGAGACCGGGGAGAAGTCCACACCTGCCGCTGTGGCTGCCCCGCGCCCCGTAACCGAGTAGCAGCACCTCATTTCCCCGGTCGGCGTGACTGCCTCGCGCCGTGTCCCTACCCCTCCCATGCCTCGAACCGGAAGGAGTCCGTGCCGATGCGTGCCTTCCTGGCCCGTGTGGACGCCGTGATCATCCAAGCCGTCATCGCGGGCGCCCTGTCCTTCTCCCACCTGCACGACCTCGCCGAGGCGGCCGGACAGGGCGGCTGGAAGGCGTGGGCCTACCCCGTCTCCGTCGACCTGCTCTTGGTCGCTGCCTGGCGGCGGATGCGCGAACAGCAGCGTGCCGGGCTCCCGGCCGGTGGGGCTCGGCTGTGGTTCCTGGTCGCCCTCGCGGCATCCCTCGGTGCGAACATCGCCACCGCCGGACTCCTCGACCTGACCGACGTCCCTTCCCTGCTTCGCGTCGTCGTCGCGGGCTGGCCGGCGGTGGCCTTCTTCGGCGGCACGCTGCTGGCCCACACGCCCCGCACCGCGGAGGGCGCCGACCGTAGTGCGTCGACTGGGTCCGAGGTGGGGGAGTCGATGCCGCTCGTTCCCACTCCCGCGATCGTCGAACCGACAGTCAGCGGCCCGGCGGAGCCCGACCTCATCCCGGCCTTGAATCCCGTGGCCGACTCGGGCCCGGCACCGGTGGCCGCCTCGACCTTCCACCTTCCGCCCGCCCTCGTCGACCGTGCCCAAGCGCTCGCCCGAGAGCTCCACTCCAGTACCGGCGAACCCGCCGACCCCGACACCGTCCGTGCCCGGCTCGGCCTGCCCGCGTCCATGACGTCGGCCGTCGCCGCGCACCTCTGACCAGGGAGACGCCCGCCATGACTCCACGTTTTCGAGACGTCCGCCGCATCGGCCCCGTACAGGTCGCCTCGTACCTCTCCCGAGGCCGTACCCGACACGTCGCCGTCTGCACCGCCCCGCACTGCGACTTCTCTGCCGAGTACGACAGCCGCGCCGCCGCCGAGCTCGCCGCCGGCATCCACCGCTGCCGCGCCTGACAGGAGACGACAGACATGCACGTCCCGCTCTGGCTCGCCCTCCTCGCCGTCGGGGCCCTCGGAGTCCGGCTCGCCCGACCGCCGTGGTGGCTCGTCGTCGTGCTCCTCCTCGGCGGCTACCTCGCAGCCGGGAGCTTCCTCGCCCCTGCCATCGACCCCGTCCTCAAGTAGCGCCCGTACAGAAGGGAATCCGCCCCATGTTCAAGCCCAAGTACCCGCCCATGGACACCGCCCCGGTACCCGCCGCGCCGCCTTCGACCGTCCACACCCCGGTTCCCCTCCAGCGCGCTGCGGCGCCTGCTCCCACAGAGGTGGCTTCGAACCGTCCTGCCGTGCAGCTCACCCCGGGAGGCGTACTGACCCTCGTGGCGGGTGGCTCCGCCGTCGTCCTGGTCGTGGGAGCCGTCCTGGTCTCCATGCTCCTCGCCGTCGCGATCACCGCCGCCTCCGTGGCCGTCTGCGCGGTCACCATCCGCTCGGTCCTCAAGAGCGACCGCCGCTGACCTCATCCCTTCCGCACCTTGGCCTGCCCATGCTGTCTAGCCCCCTGGACGGGTCAGGCGTCGTCACGAACCCGTTCCCTCAAGGAGGAACCCGCACATGCGCACCGAGGCTCCGACCGGAGCCGTCCGCCAGTTGGCGGCCCTCGCCCAGCTCGGCGACCTGAGCAACTACGCGCACCAGATCCAACGACTCGGCGGCTGCGAGCGGCCCGTACGGATGGAGGGTCACCGCCTGGACGTCCTCGCCGCCACCGGCGAAATTGTCCGAGAGATCGTCGACCGCGACCTTCCCGCCGGACAACTCCTCATCCGGTGCAACAACCGCCGCGCGACCCGCTGCGCCGCCTGCGCCGAGGTCTACCGCAAGGACACCTTCCACCTCGTCACCGCCGGCCTGAGCGGCGGCAAGGGCATCGGCCCCGCGGTCGCCGAACACCCCCGCGTCTTCGCCACCTTCACCGCGCCGTCCTTCGGCCCCGTCCACAACCGGCCTGCTGGTGGTCGCTGCCGCTGCGGGCTCCTGCACGCGGATGGAGACGCCGTTCTCGGCACCCCGCTGGACGCGGACCGCTACGACTACCGCGCCGCCGTCCTGTGGAATGCCCACGCCGGTGCCTTATGGGCCCGCTTCGTCACGTACCTCCGCCAGCAGCTCGCGTCTCGCGCGGGCATCGGCCGTTCGGAGCTGCGCGACTGCCTCAAGGTGTCGTACGCCAAGGTCGCCGAGTATCAGCGACGGGGCGCCGTCCACTTCCATGCCGTGATCCGCCTCGACGGCCCGGAAGGAGCCGAGGACACCCCGCCGGTCTGGGCCACCACCGAACTCCTCACCGACGCCATCCGCTCGGCCGCCAAGCTTGCCGAGACACCCGGCCCGGTCTTGGACGATCGCGCCCACACTTTCCGCTTTGGCGAACAACTCGACGTCCGCCCCATCCAGTCCGCGGACTTCACCGGCCCCACGAACCTGAGCAGCCGTGCCGTCGCCGCCTACATCGCCAAGTACGCGACCAAGGGCGCCGAAAGCGCGACAGGCACGCTCGACCGTCCTATCCGCAACCCGATCACCGACCTCATCGGCGCCGAAGTCACCGATCACGCACGGCAGATGATCCTCACCTGCTGGCGCCTCGGCGGCTTCCCCGAGCTCGAAGAACTGCGCCTGCGCAAGTGGGCCCACATGCTCGGTTTCCGCGGCCACTTCTCCACCAAGTCCCGCGCCTACTCCGTCACTCTCGGCGCCCTCCGCCAAGAACGCGCCGACCACAACGAAACGCTGACCCGCGAACGCGCCGCCGCAGCCGGTCACCCGCTGCCCGACCCGGACACCGTGCTCGTCCTCTCGCACTGGCGGTTCGCCGGCACCGGTCTGACCGCTGCGGAAGCTCTGTTCGCCGCCTCACGCACACCCGCCCCCGACGGAGAAGGAGAACCAACCCCATGACCACGGTGACCCTTCACCGCAAGTGGCACACGACGGCTGAGGTCGCCGAGATGCTCGCTTTCAGCCTTTCCAAGACCAAGATGCTCGTCCTCACCGGCGAGATTCGTTCCGTCAAGATCGGCCGTAGTCGCCGCATCCTCCCGGCCTGGGTGGACGACTACGTGAACCGCTGCGCCGACGAATCCGAGAGGTGGTCCGTGTGAGCGGCAAGCGAGGCAACGGCGAAGGGTCGATCTACCCCTACCGGAACGGCTATGCGGCCTATGCCTGGGTCACCACCCCGGAGGGGAATCGCAAGCGGAAGTACGTCTACGGACCGACCCGCAAGGACGTCCACGAGAAATGGCTCAAGCTCCACAATGAAGCCAAGAAGGGGCCGGTGGCGACGAACACGCCTTCCCTGGCCCAGTACTTGGCCTACTGGCTTCGGGAAGTCGTGGAGCCCAACCTGCGGCCACTGACCGCAGCGACCTACGAGACGACCGTACGCCTCTACATCGTGCCGCTCCTCGGCTCCAAGCGGCTGGACCGGCTGACCGTGCAGGACATGCGCGGCTGGCTTAACAAGCTCGCCGACACCTGCCAGTGCTGCGCCCAGGGCAAGGACGCCAAGCGGCCCGAGGAACGGCGGCGGTGCTGCGCCATGGGGGAGTGCTGCCGACAGACGCTCTCGAAACGCTCGGTCAATGACGCCCGGACCATCCTTCGCAGCGCGCTCACCAATGCCATGGTCGAGGAGCGCATCTCGAAGAACGTCGCCCAGCTCGTCAAGGTCCAGCGGGCCCGGCGGAAGCGGCCGGAACCCTGGTCGGTGGAGGAAGCCTGTGCCTTCCTGGAGAACGCCCAAATCTGGCGGGACTATCTCTACCCGGCGTATGTCCAGATCCTCGTTCTCGGCCTGCGCAAGGGGGAGGTCCTGGGCCTCACTTGGTCGGACGTGAACCTTGATACGGGGGAACTGCACATTCGCCACCAGCTGCAGCGGGTCCGTCGGCGGCTGCTGCACACCGACACGGCCAAGACGGAGGCCTCGGAGGCGGTGCTCCCGCTGCCTGACATCTGCCTGACAGCCCTCCGGCTCCGCCAGAAGGAGCAGCAGGCGGCGAAGGAGCGAGCCGCGGATCTCTGGACGGAATCAGACCTCGTCTTCACCACTCGCTACGGCACCCCGGTCGAGCCGAGGAACTTCACCCGCGAGTTCGACCGCCGCTGCGAGCGCGCCGGCGTCCGCCGTATCCGTGTCCACGACACCCGCCACACCTGCGCCTCGCTCCTGGCGGCCCTCGACGTCCACCCCCGGATCGCGATGCAGATCCTCCGCCACTCGGAGATCGCGGTCACGATGGAGGTCTATACGCACGTGCCCTCTGCCGAGACCCGCCGGGCGCTCCGCAAGCTCGGCAAGGCGCTGGGCGGCGGCAAGCAGAAGAAGGAAAAGAAGGGGAAGCGCAAGCAGCAGGAGGGGGCGGAGGAGCCGTCAGCCGAGGGCGGCCAGCTAGAGCCATAGCGGTTGCTGTACTCCGCTGCTGTACGCACGACAGAGGCCCATTCGCGATCACGCGAATGGGCCTCTGACCTGTGTCGGGGTGGCGGGATTTGAACCCACGACCTCTTCGTCCCGAAGCAACTTGGGTGGGGCCTCCACCTTGGGCCGTTGTGCTGCTCACCTCTGCTGATGGTCCGCAGGAGTCCGTGCTTGTCCGCCGTTGTGCGTCGGCGTTGTCACGCAGCTAGACACTCACCGCATGCCTGCACGATGCGGCACAGCCGTGGCATGGTCGGCATTGGCCGGGTGGAACGATGGCTCAGTGGACATAGCTTCGGAACTGCGCGCCCTGATCGGCTCTTTGTCGCGGGAAGAAGGGCTCTTCGGCCTCGTGGTCGACAAGGCCGGCGGATCCGTTCCGGAAGTTGTCCACCAAGTGGCCACCAAGGCGAAACAGGTATGGAAGGACTATGCCGTAGAGGGGGCGGTGGGCCCTGACACGCCCTCGGAGGTCGAGGGTGCACTCTCGCCGATTGACGATGAACGCGCCGTAGAGCTCCTGACCTACCTGGCGACCGATGACCTCGTGTTCCCGGGTACACGACGCCGCGACCGTCCCCACGCCCATCGAGCGGCGGAACGTGTGGTGCGCCTGCTGGGCTACCAGTCCGTCTGGTACACAAACATCAGCGACCTCTCGCCGGGGGCACGGGCATGGGACCCGGTCACTCGGCATACCTTCGATGGGGTCGTTGCGGGCACCGGCGGCAACTTCACCGTGGTGTTGTTGCAGGTGGGTGAGGACTGAGCCCCACTGGAGAGAAACACCCCATCTTGCCTGACGGCTAGGTTCTGTCCGGCGGATCATGCGATCGCCTCGCGTGGACCATTGTGTTGGTTGTGGGGCGGGGCGATCTTACGAACGACGAGTGGGTGCAACTTGCCCCACATCTGCCGAAGTCTGGGCGCCGGGGTGGACGGTGGATTGATCACCGGACGGTGATCAACGGGATCCTGTTCCGGGTCCGCACGGGTGTCCCGTGGCGAGATCTGCCAGAGCGGTTCGGGAGCTGGAAAACCGTGTACGAGCGCCACCGCCGGTGGTCGGCGGACGGCACCTGGGAAAGGATCCTCCAGGCCGTCCAGGCCGAGGCCGACTCGCAGGGGCGCATCGACTGGAGCATGGTGAGCGTGGACTCCACCTCGTGCCGGGCCCACCAGCACGCTGCCGGTGCACCGCGCAGAACACCCCGTATCCCGAAACGGAGATCAACGCCCCGGCAGCACCGCCCCGACGAAGGACTCGGCCGGTCCCGTGGCGGTCTGACCTCCAAGATCCACCTTGCCGGGGAGGGCGGCCGCCGTCCACTGGCCTTCCTGATCACGCCGGGCCAGTGGGGTGACAGCCCACAGCTGGTACCCGTCCTCGAACGGATCCGGGTCAAGCGCCCCGGCGGTGGCCATCCGCGCACCCGCCCCGACCACCTGGGCGGAGATAAGGCGTACAGCTCTCGCCGCAACCGCCGGTACCTGCGCAGACGGCAGATCAAACACATCATCCCGGAACCGAAGGACCAGCGGGCCAACCGCCGGCGCCGCGGCAGCCGAGGAGGTCGGCCCGCTGGCTTCGACAAAGAGATGTACAAGCGCAGGAACGAGGTCGAACGCACGATCAACCGACTCAAGCACTTCCGGGCTGTAGCAGCGCGGTATGACAAGCGCGCCTACGTCTTCCATGGCACCGTCACCGTTGCGTCGATCCGCCTTTGGCTCAGGCCGTGATCAGTCGGTTTCCAGAGCGTCGGCCCGCTTCTCGAGGTCCTCTGCAATGTGGTCCCAATCCGGGCCGTGCATCCACAGATTCTCAGCAGCTTCCCGCAGCAGTGCCGGTTCGTCCGGCCGCTGCAAGAGCACCAGCCGATAGGCCAGATTCCGGATCCAGACCGGCAGGTAGCCGTCCGCCACGTGCGGGCAGAGTTCACGAAGCATGGCAAGGATCGAATCCGCGTCGGCGAACGTCAGCTCCTCGACGAAGTAGTGCTCCCTGTGTTCGCGCCCGCACTCCGGCGTGGGCCGGTACTCGTCTCCGTAGAGACATCTGGCGTGCTCCGTCAGGGTGCTGTGCATGGCCCGGAGCCTATGCCGCCATGATCCGCCGGACAGAACCTAGCCCTCGGGGGAAACCCGTTCGGCCGGGGGCTGTGACCTGGCGGTTCGCGTCCCCTGCTCACAGCTGATCTGTCACTGGTTGTCGCCGTGGGTCACTGTTGAGCGACCTCGCACGGCCCAGGGACGGCCCAGGACTCGGCCGACTGGTACCCACCCCAGAGCAGAGTGCGTCGCTCGCCGATCACTCAAGAGGTTGAGGAGCGACTGGAAGCTGTTCGCTGTGAAGCCAGCCAAAGGTGCGGTCCGGTTCGAGGTGGGCCTGTCCCCAATGGATGACGTGGATGCCGCTCTCGACGTCGGCCGTGAAGAACACGCAGACCAGTTTCGTCGAGGCCCCCAGTTCCTCGAACGCTTCGTGTAACTCCAGGTACTCCTCTGTTGTCAGGTCGTCGTCGAGGTCGAACAGCGCTTCCCGCGGCTCCGGCCCGTGCGCCCAGAACATCCGGCGGCGCGTGGAAGAAGCCTTGGCGGGCAACCGAGCACGATCGAGAGACCTCGGCCTGTCCGCGTATTTGAAGGGGAAGAGCGCGTGATCGTTGATCACGGCGTACTCGTACCCACGAACTTCCCGCACGGGCTCGCCCAGCTCGCGCGCCATGTCCGCCAGGTACTCGCGCACGGCCTCCGCGAGGGTCACACCGTAGGGACTCCGCTTCTTCAGTCCGGCCGTGAGGTGCGTGGCGTGAGCCTTCGCATGCGCTTTGGCTAGTTGCACCGGGACCGCCGCAGCAAGCCTGCCCGCCTGCTGCCCGAACCGCTCGATCGCCCAGGCCGACGGCACGATCGGATCGCCACCCAACACGGACATGCGACGTCCCCTCCCCCTGGTCACCCACCTCTCAACTGTTTGACACGTACACGAAGGGCACACAAGGGAGCGATCCGGCCACGGAGGAAGGAAAGGAGCCCACGAGATGGCGGCCAAAGCAGGCGACATCCGCCTCGTAAGTTCGATCCGAACGCGGCCCGGCAGCGCGCTCGCCCAATCGGAGCGTGCGTGCCGTGCCACGCATGGGCGCGTGCATCCGTTCCGTTGATGTCACCTGGGGATGTCAACCAGAGCTAGCGCTTCTTGCGGATCCTGCGCTTCTTCTCCTTGGCTTCCTTCTCCTTGCGCTGTGCCACGCCGTACGGGGACCACGGTCCCTGATGTACCGGACACCGGGAGGTGCCTGTCACCACCTTCCGCTGACAAGACCGTCCTGCCTTGGTCGTCGCACCACACTTCGCCACCCTGCTTCCCTCCCCAGCCTCGTCAAGCAGTACGTCAAGCTCTAGGCACCTTGGCTCGGCTTCCGCCGGCAGGGAAGGCGCATGCTGGACTCTCCAGTGCACGCGGGCGCGCGCTGCCCCGACCCGTGCAGGATGTGCGCGTGGACAAGGCAATCGACTTCTCCAAGGACAACGCGCTTGGGGCAACCGGTGCAGCTCCTCGGATGTCCTTTCTTCCATGACCACTGCAGCAACGGCACCGACCTGGTCACTCTGCGGGCGCGTGGACCCAGCGGGCGGTCCGGCTTGCTCAGGCCGCTCCATCGCCGCGCGCCAGGCATGTCTGGCTCATCTCACTGATGCAGACCGTGGTGCCTACCTTTCTGCTCTGAGCCCTGGGGACGATGTCGACCATCGGGGCACCGTCTTCACGCCCGAGCTATTGCAGGAATTGCTGGCCGCCCTGCGCAACCCAGCCACTGAGCAAGCCCAGCTGGGCCAAGCCAGGTTCGACTCGGCCACCTTCACCGGCGACGCCAGGTTCGACTCGGCCATCTTCACCGGCGACGTCTGGTTCAACTCAGCCGCCTTCACCGGCACCGCTTGGTTCGGCTCCGCCACCTTCTCTCGGCCTGCCAGATTCGACTCGGCCACATTCGCCAGCACAGCGTGGTTCGCCTCGGCCACCTTCAATGGCACCGCTTGGTTCAGCTCGGCCACCTTCGGCGACACCGCCGGGTTCGGCTTCGCCACGTTTGCTGGCGATTCCTGGTTCAGCGAAGCCAGCTTCACCGGTGACGCCTGGTTCGAGTCGGCTACCTTCACCGGTGACGCCTGGTTCGAGTCGGCTACCTTCACCAGAGATGCCAAGTTCAAGGCGGCTACATTTACCCGCGACGCTGGATTCCGCTCGGCCACCTTCGCCGGTGACGCCCGGTTCGACTCGACTACGTTTAGTCGCGATGCTGGATTCCGCTCGGCCACGTTTTCCGACACAGCCTGGTTCCGGTCCGCTACCTTCATCCGCGAGGCCAGGTTCAACTCGGCCGCCTTCGCCGGTGGCGCATGGTTCGTCTCAGCCGTCTTCACCCGCGATGCAATCTTCCACTCGGCTACGTTCGCCGGCGATGCCTGGTTCGACTCAGCCGTCTTCACCCGGGAAGCCGGGTTCAATTCGGCCGCTTTCACCGGCACAGCCAGGTTCTGCTCTGCCACTTTCACCGGCGCCACGAAATTCGACGCAGCCACCTTCTCCAGCGATGCCAGGTTCGACTCAGCGGTCTTCAAGGGAATCTCTACAGTGGGGCCCTTAGTGTGCGCGGGGCGGTTCGTACTGTCAGGGGCATCATTTGATGGCGCGGTGACGGTCGCTGCTGCGGCACATCGATTGGAGTGCCGCCGTACGCGCTGGTCTTCAACAGCCATGCTCGAACTGCGGTACGCAACCGTGGACTTCGCGCATGCCGTGTTTGAGTACCCCTTGACCATCACTGCCGAGCGGCAACCCTTTGTCTTCCCTGACGGGACGGAAGTAGCCGAGACAGCTCTCATGGACGCTCCGAGCGCCGGCGTGCGACTGTCCTCACTACGCGGTGTGGATGCCGCTCACTTGGTGCTCGCCGACATTGACCTGTCACGCTGCCTATTAACCGGGACCGTGCACCTGGACCAGTTGCGACTGGAAGGCGCCTGTTCCTTCGGCACGGTGCCGTCCCGAACTCATTGGTCCGGTTGGCACCCGGTGCGGTTCACCGAACGGCGTACCCTGGCCGAGGAACACCACTGGCGTGCCAGTCAGCGAGATGCGGCCCCCGGCTGGAACGTGTCTGTGTTTGGCGCACAGGATGCTCGACCAGCGTCGCTGGCCCCGGTGTACCGGCAACTGCGAAAGTCGTTCGAAGACAGTAAGAATGAGCCCGGTGCCGCCGACTTCTACTACGGCGAAATGGAAATGCGCCGCCACAGCCCACAAACCCCGCGAGCCGAGCGCAGCCTACTCGCCGCCTACTGGGCACTGTCCGGTTACGGATTGCGAGCCACCCGTGCTCTCGTCTGGCTACTGCTGGCAATGGCTGGCACACTCCTGGCAATGATGCTGTGGGGTCTTCCGGCCGACGAGCCGCAGGCGCAGTCAACCGGGAAAATGACGGGGCAAGACATCCGGTTGACCACTGACACCCCTGCACCCAGCAATCCAGTGGGCCCGCTGCATGAACGTGTCTCGACCGAACGGTTCGAGAAGTCCTTGCGAGTGGTGCTGAACTCGGTGATCTTCCGGTCCTCCGAGCAGGACCTGACCACCACCGGTACCTACACCGAGATGGCCTCCCGCCTTTCCGAACCAGTGTTGCTAGGTCTCGCTGTCTTCGCCATCCGCGGACGCATCAAGCGTTAGCAGCCAACTCGGACGCAGGGAAGTGGAGATTGACTAGACCATCGTGGCAGCGATGTCACCGTGGGTTCAAAGCACACCGCCTCCGCCGAGGGGGGTGCCACTCTTCGGAGCGGCACCCCCTCGATGCGACCTTGTCTCACTTGTGGGCCACGATTGCACGAGTGATGTCGGGGCCGTCAGTCGCTGCTGATCTTCCCCACGGCCTCCCACAGCTCGGGGAACGGTGCAACAACACGGGACCGCAAGAAGGCCGCCCCATCGTCCGAACCGCCAGTTCCCTGTCTGCCTATCCCCACCACCAAGCGCGCATTCTGCAGGTGGTCCCACAACCAGTGCTCGTAAGCCATGGCTACCCTAAGGAGAGCCTGAGCTACGAGGTAAAGAGGCTCTTCTGGCGAACGGATGACGGTCGCAAGAGTCACCTCCTGTTCTTCCATGGAGTTCTTGAACTCCTTAAAAACGGGACTTTCGTTCCCTTCCAGGCCCAAGGCACGGCGCACCTCGGTGAACCCGGGCGAGTGAGCTCCGGATGCGGGAGCCAAGAGGTCGCGAAACGCTTCGAACCTTTCAGCAGTGAAATACGGAGGGCGAAGCAGGCTCAACTTAGTCTGCATGCCTTCGACGATTGCGGCCGCACGAGTCAGGTGGAATGTGGCTTTACCTAGGTCGCGCTGCAGCTTCAGTAGATCAACAGTGGCTTCCAGGTCCACAAGCATCTGGGCGAGACTGAGTTCGCTCTCCTGGTGGAGCCGTTTGAAGTGGAGCTCGTCGGCTTTGGCGGAGGCTCCTGCCGCATCCGGCAGAGCTTCGAAGCCAATCTCAAGAAGGTGAGGGAGTCCAACATAGTTGGTGTACTTAGACAAGGCGCACCGCCCCAGGGTGGAATTCGCCCGCTACCCCGCAGCTGCCCTCTCCCAGCAGCTCGCCGGTTCCTTCCCCGATGAGGGGGCCTAGCGAAGATCCACTCTTGCCGTCGCGGATGCCGGCAAGAGGAATCCTGCTCCTAGCAAACATGAGCAGCAGCGAATTACGCAAGGCCCAGATGAAAGACACCCCCCACATCTGTCATTAGTTAGACCCCGGAACATTCTTGCACCGGTAGGGAATTACGCCGCGCTGTTGCGAGCTCGTCTAGGTACACCCACAGCCTCGCAGCGCACGACCGGCGGCTGACAGTCGCCTTCTTCGACGACCAACTGGCGGCGGGTGCGGCACTGCCTCCCTGCAGCAAGCTTCGCCCGGTCCATCGAGCAGTACCGTCACCACCATCCGTCACCCTCCCCAGCTCCCATCCCGTCTGCCGTCGACCCACACACCGTGGAGCGGGCGTGGTTCCTGGCGTCCAGGTGGAGCGCGCCACTGTACGAACGACCTGGACGC
>NZ_JBHWVI010000199.1:0-16829 GCF_042737005.1 Streptomyces sp. NPDC060027 | reverse complement strand
GTACTGGATGTACTTGGGCTTTCGGCCGGTGCGGCGAGAGTGCGTGCCGGGAGTCGCGACGGGGCGAACGTTGCCTGTCGCGGCACTAGTAGGACCTGGCCGGCCGATCACGCCGCGGACGCAGCGCTGGACAGGCGCCGTCCCTTTCCTGCAACGTGACCGGCCGGACAGGTCCTTGCCTGGACAGCGTCGCGATCGACGCCGAGGCGTACACCTCCGTGGCCGCTGTTGCCCTGAGGCAGCTCGGTGAGGAGGTCATCGGCGTGGAGGCGGCGGGCGAGGTCGATGCCGGCGCTCGGCGCGGGTTGTCCGGGGAGTGAGGCGTCGTCGGGCCGGGGCCGGTCCTGTCGCCTCCGCCCGGTGCCGGGCGTTTCAGCCGGGCGGCGCCGACAGATGGATCAGGATGCCGCACACCTCGTCCACGATCTCGCGGGCTTCCGTCTCGTCCCCGCAGTCACCCAGCTCGCGCGCCGTTCCTCCGATGACGGTGGTCAGCAC
The DNA here is from genome assembly GCF_042737005.1 of Streptomyces sp. NPDC060027. Lineage (NCBI taxonomy): Bacteria > Bacillati > Actinomycetota > Actinomycetes > Kitasatosporales > Streptomycetaceae > Streptomyces > Streptomyces sp. NPDC060027. The sequence continues at coordinate 16,331 of NZ_JBHWVI010000199.1, read as the reverse complement.
GCTCACCCTGACCCGGCCGGCGCGTCGCCGCTCGTCGATCTCCAGAAGCCGGGCGTTGCGCCGTACCCATGCGCGGTCCCACTGTCGGCGCAGCGCGTCGAAGCCCGCGGGGCCGTCGTCCTCCACGAGGAGTCTGCCGAGCCTCCGGTTGTCCCAGGCACCCTCCAGGTAGGCCCTGGCTCCCGCCATGAAGAGGGCGGCGGGGTCCTCCACACCGCGGTTGCGCTCGGCGGTCAGTGTGGCCGCGGTCCGACGCTCCTGCTCCTCCCGGAACTCCTCCCAGAGGGCGAGATACAGCCCTCGCTTTCCGCCGTAGTGCTGAAAGAGGCTGCCCACCGGGATGCCGCAGCGCGCCGCGATCTCGGTGAGACCGGCGTCGGTGTAACCGCGCTCGGCGAACACCTCCAGCGCGGCGTCGAGCAGCATGCGCCGGAGGCTTCCGTCCTGCCCGGCGTATTCTTCGGGCAGACCCATGTCCCCCTGCCGGCCCGGCAGCTGACGTGCCGCTTCGGTCCCGTCGGACTCCACCATGCCGCTCATTCGCCTTCCCCGCCTTCCTCGGCCCCGTCGCGGATGGCGAGGGCGACCAGTAGTTCCAGGAGGTCGGCGATCCGGCGCGGATTGCGGCCGGTGCGTTCCTCGATCCGGCGCAACCGGTAGTGCGCCGTGTTGTGGTGCACCCGCAAGCGCTCGGCGGCCAGCCGCAGGTTGAGGTCCGCCTCCGCGAAGGTCCGTATGGTGGCGGCCAGCGTGTCGCCGCGTCTGCGGTCCTCCTCCAGCATCGACCGCACCCGGGGATCGACCAGCTGGCGCGCGAGGTCGTCGGCGCGCAGCGCCAGGTAGTCGAACGGGGACAGCCGTGGCAGTGCTGCCACCCCGCCCCCGCTCGGCACCAGGTCGAGGGCGGCCCGCGCTTCCTGGTAGGCACGGGGCAGTTCACCCGCGCCCTGGGCGACCGTACTGATCCCCATGGAGAGCATGGTTCCGGCCCGCGCGAGCCGCCGCTGCACGGTCTCGAAGTGGGCGCATATGTCCTCTGCGGCCATGCCGGCCCGGACCACGGGCACGGCCACCACCTCGCCGTGCCGCACGACTACCAGCGTTCTGCCGGCCCAGGGCCCGGCGACGCTGATCGACGCGCTGGCGGCATACCCGTTCTCGGCCGAGGTCGGGTCGCCGGTGCGGGTGTCGCCGACGCACACCGCCACGACCGCCATCATCGGTGAGCGCGGTCCGACGCCGTACGCCTGAGCCGCGGCCATCAGCGGACCGCGCGTGGGTGCCACCCCGGCCAGGAGCTGGTCCAGGAGATCGCGGCGCTCCCGGTCCGCGTCCGCCACCACGTGCTGCTGGTACTCGACGTAAGCCTGCGCGGCGTGGGTGCTTGCGTAGTCGACGTACCGCATCAGCGGGGTGACGAGGGACAGCGCGGCCTGCTGGGCCTCGGCGGACGTGCCCGCGCAGTCCAGCAGCGCGTCCCACAGCACCTGCCGGCCGACCCGGAAGGCACTGATCCAGTCCTCCAGGGCGAACCCGGCACGTGCTCGGCGCATCGCCGCCGCGCGGCTGAAGACCAGGTCCTCGGGGGTAATGTCCCGATCGCCGGCCAGCGCCGCGAGCTGCATCTGGTAGTGCTCGAGCACCTGGTCCCGTACGTCGCCGAAGAACCGTTCGTCCTGCAGTGCGTACGACGGGATCTCCGCGCGCATCACCTCGACGGCGGTCTCCGCCACCTCCTCGACCCGGTCGTGGACGGCGTGCAGGATCCGCCGCCGCTCGCGGCGGAGCGGTTCGGAGAGTCGGGGATTGCCCAGTGCGGGACCGCGCGGCATGAGGCCGATCGTCGCCGCCCTCCTCGTGCTTAGTCAACAGGTTCCACGTGAGACATCTCCCGGCACCTGTGCGCGGCGCACAGTTCGGCCACCGAGAAGTTGGGTGCTCACACCCAATGTGCGCCCACGACGCCCCCACCTACTGTGACGCTCGCCCACCCCCCAGCACGTCGGAAAGGGCGTCACTCATGCTCGCGGTCGAAGACATCACCGTGCGCTTCGGCGGGATCACGGCATTGGACGGTGTCGCATTCACCGTCGAGCCGGGCACCGCCGTAGGGCTCATCGGGCCGAACGGAGCCGGCAAGACCACCTTGTTCAACTGCCTCACCAGGCGCTGCGCTCCCGACGGGGGAGAAGTGCGGTTCGAGGACGAGGACCTGCTCGCCCTCCCCCCGCACGCCGTGGCCGGGCGCGGCATCGCCCGCACCTTCCAGAACCTGGGCCTGTTCCCGCAGCTCACGGTCCGGGAGAACGTCATGGTCGGCGCCCACAGCCGGGGGCGCACCGGACACCTCGCCGCGGCGCTCAGGCTGCCCCGCGTCCGGCGGGAGGAGAGGGCACTGCGTGACCAGGCGGACGACTTGCTACGGCGGCTCGGCCTGGCGGACGTCGCCGACCATCCCGCCTCCGGACTGCCGTTCGGCACGCTCAAACGCGTCGAACTCGCCCGGGCCCTCGCGGTACGGCCCCGGCTGCTGTTGCTCGACGAACCCGTCAACGGGCTCAGCCACGGCGAGGTGGACCAATTCGCGGATCTGGTCCGCTCGGTGCGCCAGGAGTTCGACCTCACGCTCGTTGTGGTCGAACACCACATGGCCTTCGTGATGGGCCTGTGCGACAAGGTGGTCTGCCTCGACTTCGGCCGCAAGATCGCCGAGGGCACGCCGGTGGAGATCCAGCGCGACCCGGCGGTCGTCGAGGCGTACCTGGGGGTGGCCGCGTGAGCGAGCCCACCACCGGCAGCACCGAGTCCGCGGCGGGTGCGGAGCCGGACTTCCTGAAGGTCTCCGACCTGCACGCCGGATACGGCCAGGCCCGCGTGCTCCAGGGTCTCGACTTCTCCGTCGCCCGCGGTGAGGTGTGCGCGATCCTCGGACCCAACGGCGCGGGCAAGACCACGACGCTGCGGGCGCTGTGCGGCATGGTCCGCGGTCGCGGGTCGGTCACCCTGAACGGCACGGAACTCCTGGGCCGCTCGCCCGAGCAGGCCGCCAGGCTCGGTGTGGCGCATGTGCCCGAGGGCCGAGGCACCTTCAACGACCTGACCGTCGAGGAGAACCTGCGCATCGGCGCCCACCTGCGCACCGGCCCGCGGAGGCGGGGCCGCACCGAGCGCGCGGCCGTGGTGGCCGACCTGGAACGGATCTACGACTACTTCCCCAAACTGCGCCAGCGGTCGCGGCAGGCCGCCGGCAGCCTCAGCGGCGGCGAGCAGCAGATGCTCGCCGTCGGCAGGGCGCTGATGCTGCGGCCCTCGCTGCTGCTCCTGGACGAGCCGTCCCTGGGGCTCGCGCCGCTGGTCACCCGCGAGCTGTTCGAGATCGTCCGTGCCGTCAACGAGGAGGAACGCACCACCGTGGTCGTCGTCGAGCAGAACGCCCAGCTCGCGCTGGATATCGCGCACAGGGCCCACGTACTGGAGGCCGGCCGCCTGGTGCTGTCCGGACCGGCCGCACAGATCCGCGAGGACGGGCAGGTCGCCGAGGTGTACCTCGGGGTCTCCGTTCTCTCCAGGAAGGCCGGGTGAGCGCCGTGACCGATCTGCTCCAGCAAGTGGTGGAAGGACTGGGCTCCGGCGCCGTGTACGCCAGCCTGGCGCTGGCCCTGGTACTGATCCACCGGTTCACGGGGATCGTCAACTTCGCGCAGGGCGAGCTGGCCATGCTCTCGACGTACGTCGCCTGGCAGCTGGTGGCGTCCGGGATGCCGTACTGGCTGGCGCTGCCGGCCACCCTCGCGGTGTCCTTCGCCGGCGGCATGCTGCTCGAGCGGATCGTCATCCGCCCCGTACAGGGCGCGCCCGAGCTGACGGTGGTCATCGTCACGGTCGGCCTGTTCATCTTCGTCAACGCGCTGGCCGGCCTGATCTGGTCGTTCACCGTGAAGGACTTCCCGCAGCCCTTCCCCGACGGCGGACTCGAACTGACCGGTGTGCGTATGGACTGGTCGACGCTCGGGATCATCGGTGTGGTGGCCGTCGTGATGGGCCTGCTGTATCTGCTGTTCCAGCACACCTCCATCGGCCTGGTGATGCGGGCGGTCGCCTGCAATCCGGCCTCCGCCCGGCTGTCGGGCATCCGGGTGGGTTGGGTGCTGATGCTCGGCTGGGGCCTGGCCGCGACGGTCGGCGCGGTGTCGGGCGTGCTCGTCGCCCCGGTGCTGTTCCTGGAGCCCAACATGATGGGCGGGGTGCTGATCTACGCGTTCGCCGCGGCCACCCTCGGTGGCTTCGACAGCCCGGTCGGCGCGGTCGTCGGCGGCCTGTTCGTGGGTGTCGCCGAGACCCTGACCGGGGCGTACGTGGACGTGATCGGCGCCGATCTGAAGGTGGGCGTCCCCTTGGTGATCATTCTGGCGGTGCTGCTGGTGCGGCCCCAGGGCCTCTTCGGACGGGCGGCGGTGGAGCGCGCATGAGCAGCATCACAGCGTCACTCGGCACCGACCGGGTCCGGTGGCTGCGGCCCACGCTCACCGTCCTCGTCGCGGCGGCGGTCGCCGTCGGCGCACCGTTCTACTTCGCGCCCTTCCAGGTCTTCCAGCTGACCATGGTGCTCGTGTACGCCGTGGCGCTGTCCGGCCTGAACCTGCTGACCGGCTTCGGCGGGCAGATCTCGCTCGGACACGGCGCGTTCTTCGCGGCGGGCGCCTACACGGCGGCGGTCATGCTCGACCGGTACGACACCGGCCACCTGGCCACGCTGCCGGCCGCGGCCGCCGGATGCTTCCTGTTGGGCCTCGGGTTCGGCGTGCCCGCGCTGCGACTGCGCGGGCTGTACCTGGCCCTGGTCACCCTCTCGTTCGCGGTGTTCCTGCCGCCCCTGCTCAAGCGGCTCGAACCGGTGACGGGCGGCTCCATGGGGCTGACCGTGAACAAGCTGCAGCCGCCGGCGTGGAGCGGGCTGGCCGAGGACCAGTGGATGTACTTCGTCGTCCTCGCCGTCACCGCGGTGGCCCTGCTGCTCGCCCGCAACCTGCTGCGGTCCCGGGTCGGCCGGGCACTGCTGGCCGTGCGGGACAACGAGAGCGCCGCCGAGGTCATGGGCGTGCGGCTGGCGCTGCACAAGACCCTCGCCTTCGCGTGGAGCGCGATGTTCGCGGGTGTCGCGGGGTGTCTGTACACCTGGGTGATCGGCTTCGTCTCGCCCGACTCCTTCAGCTTCGTTCTGTCCATCACCCTGCTGGCCGGCCTGGTGGTCGGGGGTCTCGGCTCGCTGTACGGACCCCTGCTGGGCGCGGCGTTCGTGATGTACGTGCCGAGCGTGTCCCAGGACGTCAGCGAGGCGGCGCCGGGAGTGGTGTTCGGCCTGCTGATCATCACGGTGATGTTCGTGGCCCCGACGGGACTGGCCGGTCTGCCGGCCCGTGTCCTGGGCGCAGTCGCCCGTCGCCCGCCTCGCACCACCGCTGCCCTCGACCGGACGCCAGAGGCCGAATCCGCGCCCGATGGGGAGCCGGAGTCCCAGGCCCTGTCCGGACCCTCCGAGACCCACACTCCTGCGGACCCCGCAGTTGTCGACGCCGAACCCGTGGGCGCACCGCCCCGCACGGAAAAGGAATGAACCACATGCGCAAGACGACCGCTCTGCGGGCGGCCGCGGCCGCGACCGCCGCACTGCTCACCGCGACCGCCTGCAGCAGCCAGCGAGGTCAGGACGCCCAGGACACCACCGCCGGTGGCGCGTGCAAGGGCCAGCAGACCACCGGCATCACCGACAAGACCATCAAGCTGGGTGGGATCTACCCGCTGTCGGGACCTGCCTCCGCGTACGGCACGATCAGCAAGGGCGTGGCCGCCTACTTCAGCCACGTCAACGACAAGGGCGGCATAGACGGCCGCAAGGTCGAGTTCGTGGTCCGCGACGACGGCTACCAGCCGCCCAAGGCGGTCGAGGAGGCCCGCAGACTCGTCGAGCAGGAAAAGGTCTTCGCGGTGTTCCAGACCCTGGGCACCCCGTCCACGGCAGCCGTGTGGGACTACCTCAACAAGCAGAAGGTGCCGCAGCCCTTCGTCGCCACGGGCGCCTCCGCCTGGGGCACGGGTGAGCAGCACCCCTGGACCATCGGCTGGCAGCCCAACTACGTGGCCGAGGCACGCGTGTACGCCAAGTACCTCAAGGACGCGAGGCCCAAGGCCAAGGTCGCGGTCCTCTACCAGAACGACGACTTCGGCAAGGATCTGCTCGGCGGGTTCAAGAAGGCCGTCGCCGGCAGCGGCGTCAAGGTGGTCGCCGAGGAGAGCTACGAGGTCACCGACCCCTCCGTGTCGGCACAGGTGGCGAGCCTCGCACGCTCCAAGGCGGACGTGCTGCTGGATGTCACCACCCCCAAGTTCGGCAGCCAGGCCCTCGCCGCCGACGCCAAGAACACCAAGTGGAACCCGCTGCACATCGTGAACAACGTGGCCTCATCCGCCGCCGTGCTCAAGCCGGTCGGGTTCAAGAACGTCCAAGGCGTGGTCTCGGCCACCTACTTCAAGGACCCCGCCGACCCGCAGTGGGCCACCGACCCGGAGATGAAGGCGTACAAGGAGGCGCTGCACAGGTACGCACCCGACGCCGACCCGGCCAACCAGTTCAACGCCTACGGCTGGGCCGTCGCCTCCAGCCTGCACCAGGCCCTGGACACGATGAAGTGCCCGACCAGGGAAGGACTGCGGGACGCGGTGCGCAGCCTGAAGGACGTGAAGGTGGGCATGCTGCTGCCCGGGGTCACCATGTCCACCGGCCACGATGACGCCTTCCCGCTGGAGACGATGCAGCTGATGCGGTTCAAGGGCGAGCGGTGGCAGCTGTTCGGTAAGCCGGTCGACACCCGCAAGGAGTTCGGCCCGGCGGCGAAGTGAACCGGCGAGGGCGGTCCGCGTCGATGCCCCGACGCCTGGGGACCGCCCTCGCCCCGTCACGGGAGCCCGGAGCCGTGCGTGCCTGCGATCAGACGTCCGCCAGGCACTGCGGCGCCGGGCCGCCGGCTGTGGCGGAGGTAGTCGCTGCCCGGTGGACGCGAGGAGCCTCACCGCAGGCCGCCGCTGACAGCGGACCGACGGGCCTGCCCGTGGGGTCGCGGGCCAGCCGCGGCCGCGCGCGGCCCCACGGGGGGTTCACTAGGCTTAGGTGTATCTGCGGGTCAGCCGGCGGTGGAGATGTGGATGACGGAGTTCAGCGCAAGCCACGACGATCCGTTCGCCCCGCGCCTCGCCGCCCTGGCGGTGCTCGACGACCGGGGTGCCGTGGTCGGGTGGAACCGGCGGGCCGAGGAGCTGCTCGGCCATCCGGGCGCAGCCGTGATCGGGCGTCCGGCATTCGAGGTCCTTGTCGATCCTCGTGATCTGCCGACTGTCACGGAGGCCACGGCAAACTGCAGGAGAGCCGGCGGCTGGTTCGGCGTGCTCAAGGTGCGGCACCGCGACGGGCGACTCATCGAGATGGGGCTCAGGGCCCATGCGCTCTCACGCCATGACCGGGTCCGTGAGTGGATTCTTGCCGGGGCACTAGCGGCTGACCTCCTGGAGTGGCAAAGAGACCGCGCGGTTCTCGACGGGTTGTACCGCCGGAGCCCGGTCGGCCTGGTCGTCCACGGGCCCGACCTGACCCTTCTCCGGGTCAACCGGGCCATCGAACGCGTCACCGGCGTCCCGGCAGCGGACTTCCGGGGGCTGCCCACGGGCTGTTTCCTCGTCGCCGATGACGCACGCAAGGCCGTGGACCGTGTGCGCCAGGTGATGGAGACCGGAAGACCGTTGGTCTACTCGGAGCAGTTCGTTCGCCTGGAGCGGGACCCGGCACAGGAGCGGGTCGCGATGGTCTCGTCCTTCCGGATGGAGGACCCCTCCGGCCGCATCCTGGGTGTGGCCGAGATGATCGAGGACATCACCGAACGCCATCGGGCCCAGCGTCGGCTCGCGCTCCTCGACCAGGCCGGCAGCCGTATCGGAACCACCCTCGACGTGGCAGAGACCGCCCGTGAACTTGCCGAGGTGATGGTGCCTCACCTCGCCGACCATGCGTCAGTGGACCTGCTTCAGCCGGTGACGCGCGGTGAGGAACTGGCGCAGGCCATGGCAGGGCCGGTGGTACGAGTGGGTGCCTGCAGCGTCGGCGCCCAGCAACCCGGCCCGCCCCACCCCGAGGGTGAGCCGGTGGAGTTCGGGCCCGACACACCCCAGGCTAGATGCCTGGCCGAAGGGCGACCCGTCCTGGAACCGGTTCTTTCGCCCGACTGGTTCTCAACGAAAGGCCACCAGGGGGCCCACGCTCCGGACCTGGGCGTCCACTCGCTGATCGTGGTACCTCTTGCCGCGCGTGGCCTGGTGCTGGGTGTGATGACCCTGTGGCGTTCGCTCCGCCCCGATCCCTTCGAGGCGGACGATCTCACCCTCGCCCAGGAACTCGCCTCGCGCGCCGCCGTTGCCGTCGACAACGCCCGGCGCTTCACCCAGCAGCAGCAGACCGCGTTCACCCTGCAGAGCAGCCTTCTGCCCCGGGAGGTCCCGGACCAGTCGGCCGTCGAGGTGGCCCTGCGGTACCTGCCGGCCAGCGCGGCCCCGGGCCTGGGCGGCGACTGGTTCGACGTCATTCCCCTGTCCGGGGCTCGGGTCGCCCTCGTCGTCGGCGACGTCGTGGGACGCGGCATTCATGCCGCTGCCACGATGGGCCGGCTGCGTACCGCCGTACACACGCTCGCGAGCCTCGACCTGGAACCGGACGAGGTCCTCTCGCGCCTGGACGACCTGGTCACCCTGCTGGCCGCCGAACAGGAAGCGTTCGGCGAACGGCCCGTGGGCGAGCAGGTCGTCGGCGCCACCTGCCTGTACGCCGTGTACGACCCTGTCTCCCGGCGGTGCTCCATGGCCCGCGCCGGCCACCCGCCGCCGGTGGTGACCGGTCCGGATGGACAGGCGGCCCTGCTCGACCTGCCCGCAGGCCCACCTCTCGGCCTGGGCGGCCTGCCGTTCGAGGCCCGGGAGATCGACCTGGCTGCGGGAAGCCTGCTGTGCCTGTACACCAACGGAATCATCGGCGAACGCAACATCGACGCAGACATCGGCCTGAGCAAGCTGTGCGCAGCGCTCGCCCGCCCTGCGGACGAGCTGGAACGGACATGCCAAGCCGTGGTCGACTCGCTCGTGCCCGCACACCCCAGCGACGACATCGCGTTGCTGATCGCGCGCACCCGCATGCTGCCACCGGAGGATGTCGCCTCCTGGCAGCTGACGCTGGAGCCTGCCGGCGCCGCCCGGGCCCGGGCGTTGACCTCGGCCAAGCTGACCGAGTGGGGCCTGGAGCACTTGGCGTTCAGCACCGAGTTGATCGCCAGCGAACTGGTCACCAACGCCTACCGGTACGCCAGTGGTCCTGCGACCCTGCGGCTGATCCGTGAACGGTTCCTGGTGTGCGAGGTCAGCGACACCAGCCACACCGCACCACACCTGCGCCGCGCCCGTACCACCGACGAGGGCGGGCGCGGCCTGTTCCTGGTGGCCCAGATGGCCGAACGCTGGGGGACTCGCTACACCCGCGAAGGCAAAACGGTGTGGACCGAGCAATCACTGGCCGGCACGCTCACCTGACCGTCGCAGGCCGTTGCCGTCGACTCACACATCGGCGCGCGTGCAGGCATGCGGCTGTCATGGGGCTCCGCGCGGGGCCCTGGGCGGACCGCGGCGGCGGGAGCGAGGCCGCCTGCTCGGTCCGCCCCCGCCACCTAGGTCATTCGGCTGCGGCGAGCAGACGTTCCTCGCTCTCCTCGTACAGCAGCCGGCTCTCCCGGCTGTCAGCGGCGCGGCGCCAGTGGTCCAGACGGCTGCCCAGCCAGCCCGCCAGGTAGCCGAACGGGATGGAGACCAGTCCGGTGGACTGCATCGGGAACCAGTGGAAGTCGGCGGTCGGGAAGACGGCGGACGGCGTGCCCGAGACGGCCTTGGAAAAGACCATCAGCACCAGCGCGCAGGCCGCGCCGCCATAGAGGGTGGCGAGCAGGCCGGTGCGCGTGAATCCTTTCCAGAACAGGGAGTAGGTCAGCGCGGGAGCCACCGCGGATGCCCCGATGCAGACGGCCAGAGTGGTCAGCACGCCGACGTCCCAGCTCTGGACCAGGGTGGCGAGCCCGATGGCCACGGTTCCCACGGCCACGCTCGTCCACGCCGCCACCGTCATCTCCGTACGCGGCTCCACCTGTCCCCGCCGCGCCGCATGGGAGAACAGGTCGTGGGCGAGCGACGAGGCCGCGGCCAGGGTCATCCCGGCGACCGAGGACAGCAGGGTGATGAACACCATTCCCGCCACGGCCGAGTAGAGAATCGTCGCACCCGCGGAGGCGGGGTCCCCGCCGAGCACCTGCGACAGCATGAGCACCGACGTCCTGCCGTGCGGGTCGGCCGCAATGATGGACCGCGATCCCACCAGGGCTGCCGCGCCCGTACCCAAGATGATCACGAGCAGGCAGAAGGTGGTGACCGTGCCGACGGCCCACGACATGGAGCGACGCACGGCCGGCACGTCCTGCGCGGAGAACAGACGCATGGTGATGTGGGGCAGGCAGGCCACGCCGAGGACCACGGTGATCTGGAGACCGACGAAGTCCAGCCGGTCGCCGGCCGAGGTGCCCAACTGAAGGCCCTGTCGAAGGAAGGCTGGGCCCGTGCCGCTGCCGTGCTGGGCGGCCCTGAGCAGGTCTCCGGGGTTCCAGCCGAAACGGTTCAGGACCAGGGCGGCGACGACGACGCTGGTGCCGAGCAGGATGACGATCTTGATCATCTGAAGGAGCGCGGTTCCCCGCATACCGCCGAGCGCCGCGTAAATGATCATCAGGCTGCCGACGATGACGATGCACGCCGTCCTGGCGCCCGCCCCGTGCGGGATGTTCAGGATGAAGGTGAGCAGCGACCCGGCCCCGGAGAGCTGGACGACCAGAAAGGGCAGGGTCGCCGAAAGCGTCACGACGCAGGAAGCGATCCGCACGGCCCGCCCGGGCATGGTGCGTGCCAGGACGTCGCCCATGGTGAACCTGCCGGCGTTGCGCAGAGGTTCGGCCAGCAGGAACATCAGCAGCACCAGAGACAAGGCGGTGCTGACCGTGAGGACATAGCCGTCGTATCCGGCGAGCGCGATGATGCCGCTGGTACTCAGCACCGTGGCCGCGGAGATGTAGTCGCCCGCGATGGCCAGGCCGTTTTTGAACGGGGTGAGCGAAAGGTAGCCGGTGTAGAAGTTCGTCAGGTCGTCGCGGTCCGGTCCCGTCATCACGCACATCAGCAGCGTGACGGTGACCAGGGCGGTGAAGAGGACGAGGACGGTGGCCTGCGACCCGGAGTCGAAGTCGGTCATCTCGCCACCCCCGCGGGCCGGTCGGCCGCCCGCTCCCTGACGACGCGGGCCAACGGGTCCACCGAGCGTTGTGCGCTGCGCTCGTACGAGAAGACCGCCGCGAAGGTGACGACGAGCTGAAGGATCCCCAGGGCGATTCCAAGGCTCAGCTCCCCGGTGATCCTGGCCCCCATCAGCTCCGGTGCGTAGCAGGACAGCAGCACGTACACCACGAAGGAGCCGAGTGCGGTGATCGAGGAGACCCGGCGGAGCACGCGGTAGGCCGAGCGGAGGGCTGCCAGGTCGGCGCTGTGCCGATGCGTCTCGTGCGCGTACGGTTCCTGCCGGGCGGCTTGCCCGTACCAGTCGTACGCGGCGTCGTCGTATCCGGACGGGGAGGGCTCCTGCCCCGGATCCCGCCCGTACGACTCGTACCGAGGGGCACGGCCGTACGGCTCGGTCCGCGGCTGCGGCCACTCCTGCTGCGGGTACCGCTGGTCATGGGGATATGTCATCGCGTGGCCTTCCGGCTCGGCTCGGTTCCGTGGAGGGCTGGGGGGAGGCGTGGCGGCGCACGATACCGACTGGTTGGTATGGCGGACAGTCTGCGGGGCGTCACGTTTTGGGCTCGACGTGACATCCGGATGCCGCTGTCGGTCGACGGCCCACGAACCATAGGTGCCCGCCGGGCGGGGCGGCCTGTGGCGCATGTCACGGTCGCCGACGTACCTACTGGTCGGTACGGTAAGGGGGAGTCCCGACGACAGGAGGCGCGATGTCCGCGACCAACCGCCAGATCCGTCTGTCAGCCCGCCCCGTGGGCGAGGTGCAGCCCGATGACTGGGAGCACTGTGCAGGGCCCGTCGAGGAACCGGGCCCGGGCCGGTTCGCGGGCCGCACGCGCGTCATCTCCCTGGACCCGGCGATGCGGGGCTGGCTGGACGACCGTCCCTCCTACCTGCCGCCGGTGGCCATCGGTGAGGTGATGCGCGCCGGATCGGTCATCGAGGTCACCTCCTCCAACCACCCCGACTTCCAGCCGGGTGATCACGTGGTCGGAACGTTCGGCGTCCAGGAGTACGTGGTCTCCGACGGCAGGGGCGCCATGAAAATCGACACCGCCCTCGCCCCGCCCTCGACGTATCTGGGCGCACTGGGCATGCCCGGTATGACCGCCTATTTCGGCCTGCTGGACGTCGGGGCGTTGAAGGACGGCGAGACCGTCGTGGTGTCGGGGGCGGCCGGCGCGGTCGGTACCATCGCGGGTCAGATCGCGAAGGCCAAGGGCTGCCGGGTGGTGGGCATCGCCGGTGGGCCGGAGAAGTGTGCGTTGCTCACCGACGAACTGGGATTCGACGCGGCGATCGACTACCGCGCCGACGACGTCAGGAAGGCGCTGCGCCGGCACGCCCCCGACGGCATCGACGTGTACTTCGACAACGTGGGCGGCGACATCCTCGACGCTGCCCTGACCCGGCTGGCGATGCACGCGCGCGTCGTGGTCTGCGGTGCGATCAGTCAGTACAACAACGCCACCCCGGTCAAGGGCCCCTCGAACTACCTGACACTGCTGGTGCGCCGCGCCCGGATGGAGGGATTCGTCGTCTTCGACTATGCCAAGCGCTACCCGCAGGCCGCGCAGGACATCTCCGCCTGGATCGCCGACGGCCGCATCAAGGTCAGGGAACACGTCGTGAGAGGCAGCGTGGACGACTTCCCCGAGACGCTGCAGATGCTCTTCCGTGGCGAGAACGTCGGCAAGCTCGTCCTGGAGCTGGCATGACGGCCGCCGGGAGCGGGGCCGCGCTTTGAGGGTCGGCGAGGCCACCGCGGTGGCCTCGCAGCAGTTTGACTCTCTGCAGTGGTCAGCAGATCGGGCCGCTCGCCGTGGTCGGCCTCGGCCTGGCGGACCCATTGCGACAGGGCTTCCTTGTGGATGCCCAGGTCCCGGACGGCGTGCGAGACGGGGCGGCCTGAGGTCCTCACCTCGCGGACGGCTCGCTCACGCAACTCGTCGGGGTACTTCCAAGGCCGCGTGGTCAGGGCGAGTTCACGGTTGTCGGCGCCCCGGAGACGGGGTCGTGCCGGCAGCCGGACGTTTTCACTCGTCGTCAAGCCCGTGGACGCCGCGGGCGATCCTGCGGAGGATGCCCTCGTGGACCCACCGGCCGAGTTCGGCACGCAGTCGGCGTGCGTCGTCCAGGCCGACCCCCGGGTGATCTCGCAGGCGCGCCAGGAACGTGCCGGGTCGGTCCCCATCAACTGCAGCGTCCGGTCACGTCGACCCAATGGGCCTGTTGACTCTGGTCCATGGTGATGGTCACGTCGCTGATGCGGGCCGCGCCGAGGACCTGGGCCTGGTCCGGTGGTGACGGGTGCCGGGAGATCGGACACTTGACGCGGCGCGGGGCGATTCGCGGCCGACGCGACGGCAACAGGTTCTCCGGAACGCCATGTCCAATCCGGCCTGGTTCTCCGTCAGGCAGCACGCCACGGCGATGTGCGCGTCGATGATCCGCAGCCGGACCCCCGTTGATCCGTGTCGGATACGTTCCGTCGGGCAGCGGCGCCCAGTGGGCCGGGGTGCGGGCCCCTTTGAGCCGGACCAGCGGCTGGGTGGGCGACCGACCCCGATCGGTGGGCCATCTCGACCATGTCCGAGGGCCTTTGCCCCCCCATGGCCGCAAGGCCGGCGGACAGTGGGTGGGGTCCGTGGGCTCATGACCCGCGCGGCCAGTCGTCGGCCATTCCGTGCTCGGTCGGTCCGCGACCTGTGTGTGCCTGTCGTCGAAGCGGCAGGTGAGGTCGTCCACGAGTCGGTGACACCGTCCAGCGGGCGCGTCGGACCCACGCGACGGCGGCGCTGCGCCGCTTTCCAACTGCCCGGTGAGCGTGACCGCACCGTCGTGGACGGCGACTTCGGAGATCTGGGGGCTGACCCGGAGCGCGTCGGCGAACACCTCACGTCGCACGGCCTGCCAGCAAGCCCCCTGGCTGACGGCTAGTCAGGTAAGACCTGTGGACCGCTCTGAGGGCCCCTCTGTTTCGGCGGTGTGTGCCGTATCACGCCCCCAAGGGTCGCCCAAGTTGTCTTAGTCACAGCGGAAATGCCCCTTTCGCGTCCATGCTCGACCTGGACAGCGACTCCCGAAGTGGAGCCCGTCGGCATGGGCGCGAACTTCCGAAGCGGCCCATGACGCAGCCCTCGTGACGTTCCTCCTTGTTCCCCTGGAAAGGTGCCCATCATGGCCGCTTACCTCTGCCCTCCTGCCGTGATACACGGCGAGCACGCCGTGGAGACCAGCCAGATCGTGGCGGAGGTGCGCGACCGGCACCCGCATGCGGCGTGGGCCCCGCGGATCGACGGCATCGCGGCCAGTACGGGCATCGAGACCCGCGGGTGGATGCTGCCGCTGGAGACCGCCGTCGCGCCCGGCGACGGCAGCGGCCTCCAGGCTGTCGGCATCGGGGCCGCCCAAGAGGCGCTGGCACGCGACGGGTTCACCCAGCAGGACGTGGACCGCGTGATCGCCGCCCTCGAGGCGATACCCGCGCCGCAGACCGTCCAGGAGCGCACCGCGCCGGCCTGGGAGGCCGTGCAGTCCTACGGGGAGCGTGCGGCGCGCGGGGCCCTGCAGATCGCCGGGCTGGACGCCGCAGACATCGACTGCCTGATCACCAGTCACTCCACCACCCCGGCGCTGCCCGGACTGGACGTCGCCCTGGCCAACAAGCTCGCGCTCCGCAACGACGTGATGCTGCTGCCGGCCACGCAGTGGGCCTGTGTCGCGGGGACCCGCTCCCTGGCCCTGGCGGCTGATCTCGTGGCCGCGGACCCCGATCGGGTGGTCCTGGTCGTGATCGCGGAGGCGCTGAGCACGACCTACCAGCCCGCGGACGACACCCTCGAGTCCCTGATCGTCCGGTTGCTGTTCGCGGACACCGCGGTCGCCGCGGTGGTCACGGGCCGCCCGAGGCGCGAGTCGGTCCTGCGGCTGGACGCGGCCTGGCACCACACCGTGCCCGACACCCAAGACCTGCACTGCCTGGAAACGCGGGCGGACGGCACCCACTTCGTGATGGACCGGCGCGGGCCGCGCGCCGTACAGGAGACGGTCACCGCGATGTGGGAGTGGCTGCGCGTCCGTTACCAGGACGACCCCGACTCCTGGCACCCCGACGTGCTGCTCGCGCACCCCGGCGGGACCCGGGTGCTGGAGTACATGGAGCAGACGATGCCCGACGCGTGGCCGTCCGGGCTGCTGGACTACAGCCGGGACAGCTACACCAGCGGCAACCGCGGAGGCGCCGCCGTGTTCGACATCCTGAGGCGGGCGCACGACGCCGGACAGAAGTCGGGCAGTCGCGCCGTCCTGTACGCGGCGGCACCGGGCCTCACCGCCACCGCCCTGGAAGGGGAGTGGCTGTAGTGAGAGCCCGCGCCACCCGTAGCGGCGAACGGGCCGCCCGCATCACCGGTCACGCCACCGGTACCGCTGAGGGCGCCTTTCGTACCGTCGGTGGTGCCGGCTGACGCGCACGCCGCCCCTGCCCTCGCCGCGCTCGCGTACGCCCGGCAGCGCCCCGCCCCGCAGCCGCGTCATCTTGCGACTTCCGCCCAGACCACCTTGCCGGTGTCCGTCCACCGCACCCCCCACCGGGTGGTGAGCCGGTGCACGATGTGCAGGCCACGCCCGCCGTCGTCGAGGAGGCCGCCCCGGCTCAGACGCGGCCTGCCGTTGCCGGTGTCGCCCACCTCGCACAGCAGGCCGTGACCACCGCCCCTGATCAGTCGTATCGTGATGGGACCGGCGGCGAAGCGCACCGCGTTCGTGACCAGCTCGCTGACCAGCAGTGCCATGTCGTCCTGGGTCCCGCTCCTGGTGTGCCATTGCCGCAGCAGTGCGGAGACGTGCGCGCGGGCACGGGCGGGCGCGTCGTCGCGAGCGGGTAGCCGCCAGGTCGCGGTGTCCCC
>NZ_JBHWVI010000198.1:0-16860 GCF_042737005.1 Streptomyces sp. NPDC060027 | reverse complement strand
GGCTCAGCGCGGACCGGCCCCTTCGTCGTACGACCTTGGTCAGGCTTCCAGCGTCCGGCCCTCGTGGAGGGCGATGGCCCGCTGCATGGCCTTGCGTGCGCGCGGGGTGTCGCGGGCGTCGTGGTAGGCGATCGCGAGGCGGAACCAGCTGCGCCAGTCGTTGGGGGCGTCCTCGGTCTCGGCCTTGCGGCGGGCGAAGACCTCGTCGGCCGAGTCGCGGTCGATGCGGCCGCCCTCGGTGCGCCTCAGCTCGTCCGGGGGCAGACCGCCCTCGGCGTCGAGCACGGCGGCGAGCCGGTTGGCCTTCCGGACGAACTGGGTGTTCATCCAGAGGAACCAGACACCGATGACCGGCAGGATGAGCACCGCGACACCGAAGGTGACGGTGATCAGGGTGCCGTTCTGGATGAGGAGCACGCCCCGGCTGCCGACCAGGACGAAATAGACGACCAGGACGGCGGCCGTGATGGCATAGGTGATCTTCGCGCGCATGTCTGCCGGCTAACTCTTGTACGTCCCCCGGCTCAGCCGAGGTCCAGGAAGTGTTCCAGGCCGAAGGTGAGGCCCGGGGTGGTCACCACGCGGCGGGCGCCGAGCAGGATGCCCGGCATGAAGCTGCTGTGGTGGAGGGAGTCGTGGCGGATGGTCAGGGTCTCGCCCTCGCCGCCGAGCAGGACCTCCTGGTGGGCGAGGAGGCCGCGCAGCCGGACCGCGTGCACCGGCACACCGTCGACGTCGGCGCCGCGGGCGCCGTCCAGGGCAGTCACCGTGGCATCGGGCTGCGGAGCGCTGCCCGCGCGCTCCCGGGCCGCCGCGATGAGCTGAGCGGTGCGCGTGGCGGTGCCGCTGGGGGCGTCCACCTTGTTCGGGTGATGCAGCTCGACGACCTCGACGGACTCGAAGTAGGGCGCTGCGACCTCGGCGAACTTCATCGTCAGTACGGCCCCGATGGAGAAGTTCGGCGCGATGAGCACGCCGGTCTCCGGGGACGCGGCCAGCGAGGTGCCGAGCTGCGCGAGGCGCTCCTCGGTCCAGCCGGTCGTACCGACCACGGCGTGGATGCCGTGCCGGACGCAGAAGTCGAGGTTGCCCATCACCGAGGCGGGCGTGGTCAGCTCGACGACGACCTGCGCCCCCGCGTCGACCAGTGTCTCCAGCTTGTCGCCGCGGCCCAGCGCGGCCACCAGCTCCATGTCCTCGGCGGCCTCGACGGCTCGTACCGCCTCGGCTCCGATCCGGCCCTTGGCACCGAGGACCGCCACGCGCAGCTTGCTCATTGCTTCGTTCCTTACCGAGACGGGATTCGAGACGGGATCTACGCGACCGCGTCGTGCAGTCGGGACGCCTGTTTGTCCTTGACCGGGCCGATGACCGCCAGCGAGGGGCGCTGTCCGAGGACGTCCCGGGCGATCGAACGGACCTCGTCCGGGGTGACCGACGCTATCCGGGCCAGCATGTCGTCGACCGACATCTGCTCGCCCCAGCACAGCTCGCTCTTGCCGATCCGGTTCATCAGCGCGCCGGTGTCCTCCAGGCCGAGGACCGTGGAGCCCTGGAGCTGGCCGATGGCGCGGCCGATCTCGTCGTCCGAGAGACCGTGCTCGGCGACCTGGTCGAGCTCGTCGCGGCAGAGCTTGAGGACGTCGTGGACCTGGCTCGGGCGGCAACCCGCGTAGACGCCGAAGAGGCCGCAGTCGGCGAAGCCCGAGGTGTACGAATACACGCTGTAGGCCAGGCCGCGCTTCTCGCGGACCTCCTGGAACAGGCGCGAGGACATGCCGCCGCCCAGGGCGGTGTTCAGGACGCCCAGGGCCCAGCGGCGGTCGTCGGTGCGGGCCAGGCCCGGCATGCCGAGGACGACATGGGCCTGCTCGGTCTTGCGGCCGAGCAGTTCGACGCGGCCCGCGGTGCGGATGCTGCGCCGGCCGTCGCGCGGGGCGATGGGGGCCGCCTCGGCGTTCTTGAAGGCGCCGGCCTTCTCGAAGGCGGCGCGGACCTGGCGTACGACCTTGTTGTGGTCGACGTTGCCCGCACAGGCCACGACGAGGTGCGTCGGGTCGTAGTGCTTCTTGTAGAAGCGGCGGATGCGGTCCGCGGTGAGGGCGTTGACCGTGTTGACCGTGCCGAGGACCGGGCGTCCGAGGGGGGTGTCGCCGAGCATGGTGTGCGCGAACAGGTCGTGCACGCAGTCGCCCGGGTCGTCCTCGGTCATCGCGATCTCTTCGAGGATCGCGCCGCGCTCGACGTTGACGTCGTCCTCGAGGATGAGCGAGCCGGTCAGCATGTCGCAGACGACGTCGATGGCCAGCGGCAGGTCGGTGTCGAGCACGCGTGCGTAGTAGCACGTGTACTCCTTGGCCGTGAACGCGTTCATCTCGCCGCCGACCGCGTCGATCGCCGAGGAGATGTCCAGGGCGGACCTGCGGTTCGTGCCCTTGAAGAGCAGGTGCTCCAGATAGTGCGTGGCGCCGTTCAGGGACGGCGTCTCGTCGCGGGAGCCCACGTGCGCCCAGATGCCGAACGTGGCGGAGCGCACGGAGGGGAGCGTCTCGGTGACGATGCGCAGGCCGCCGGGGAGGGTGGTCTTGCGGACCGTACCGATGCCGTTCGCGCCCTTGATGAGGGTTTGGGTACGGGCGACGGCCCGCGCCTCCGAAGAGGTGCGGGCCGTCGTCGTGGAGCTACTCGACGTCACTGGTCGGTGTCGTCCTTCTTCTCATCGTCGCTTTCGCCCTCGACCACGGGGATCAGGGAGAGCTTGCCGCGGGAGTCGATCTCGGCGATCTCGACCTGGACCTTGGAGCCCACGGCCAGGACGTCCTCGACGTTCTCCACGCGCTTGCCGCCGGCGAGCTTGCGGATCTGCGAGATGTGCAGCAGACCGTCCTTGCCCGGGAGCAGCGACACGAACGCACCGAAGGTCGTCGTCTTCACGACGGTGCCCAGGTAGCGCTCGCCGACCTCCGGCATGGTCGGGTTGGCGATCGCGTTGATCGTGGCGCGGGCGGCCTCGGCCTGCGAGCCCTGCTGGGCACCGATGTAGATGGTGCCGTCGTCCTCGATCGTGATGTCGGCGCCGGTGTCCTCCTGGATCTGGTTGATCATCTTGCCCTTGGGGCCGATGACCTCACCGATCTTGTCCACGGGGATCTTGACGGTGATGATCCGCGGGGCGTTCGGGGACATCTCGTCCGGCGTGTCGATCGCTTCCATCATCACGTCGAGGATGTGGAGGCGGGCGTCGCGGGCCTGCTTGAGGGCCGCGGCCAGGACGGAGGCGGGGATGCCGTCCAGCTTGGTGTCGAGCTGGAGGGCGGTCACGAACTCCTTGGTGCCGGCGACCTTGAAGTCCATGTCACCGAAGGCGTCCTCCGCACCGAGGATGTCGGTGAGGGCGACGTAGTGCGTCTGGCCGTCGATCTCCTGGGAGATCAGACCCATGGCGATACCCGCGACGGCGGCCTTGAGCGGCACACCGGCGTTGAGCAGCGACATGGTGGAGGCGCAGACCGAGCCCATGGACGTCGAGCCGTTGGAGCCGAGAGCCTCGGACACCTGACGGATCGCGTAGGGGAACTCCTCGCGGGTCGGCAGGACCGGCACGATCGCGCGCTCGGCGAGCGCGCCGTGGCCGATCTCGCGGCGCTTGGGGGAGCCGACGCGGCCCGTCTCACCGACGGAGTACGGCGGGAAGTTGTAGTTGTGCATGTAGCGCTTGCGGGTCACCGGGGAGAGGGTGTCCAGCTGCTGCTCCATACGGAGCATGTTCAGGGTGGTGACGCCCAGGATCTGGGTCTCGCCACGCTCGAACAGCGCCGAGCCGTGCACGCGCGGGATGGCCTCGACCTCGGCGGCCAGCGTACGGATGTCCGTGACGCCACGGCCGTCGATGCGGACCTTGTCCTTGATGACACGCTCGCGGACCAGCTTCTTGGTCAGCGAGCGGTACGCGGCGGAGATCTCCTTCTCGCGACCCTCGAACTGCGGGAGCAGCTTCTCGGCGGCGATCTCCTTGACGCGGTCCAGTTCGGCCTCGCGGTCCTGCTTGCCGGCGATGGTGAGCGCCTGGGCGAGCTCGCTCTTGACCGCGGCGGTCAGGGCCTCGAAGACGTCGTCCTGGTAGTCCAGGAAGATCGGGAACTCGCCGGTCGGCTTGGCGGCCTTCGCGGCGAGGTCCGACTGCGCCTTGCACAGGACCTTGATGAAGGGCTTCGAGGCGTCGAGGCCGGCGGCCACGACCTCCTCGGTCGGCGCCTCGGCGCCACCCTGGACCAGCTGGATCGTCTTCTCGGTGGCCTCGGCCTCGACCATCATGATCGCGACGTCGCCGTCCTCCAGGACGCGACCGGCGACGACCATGTCGAAGACGGCGTCCTCGAGCTCGGTGTGCGTCGGGAACGCGACCCACTGGCCGTTGATCAGCGCGACGCGGACGCCGCCGACCGGGCCGGAGAAGGGCAGACCGGCCAGCTGCGTGGACGCGGACGCCGCGTTGATCGCCACGACGTCGTACAGGTGGTCGGGGTTGAGGGCCATGATCGTCGCGACGACCTGGATCTCGTTGCGAAGGCCCTTCTTGAAGGACGGACGCAGCGGGCGGTCGATCAGGCGACAGGTGAGGATCGCGTCCTCGGAGGGACGGCCCTCGCGGCGGAAGAAGCTGCCGGGGATCTTGCCGGCGGCGTACATCCGCTCCTCGACGTCCACCGTGAGGGGGAAGAAGTCGAGCTGGTCCTTGGGCTTCTTGGAAGCGGTGGTGGCCGACAGCACCATGGTGTCGTCGTCCAGGTACGCGACGGCGGAGCCGGCGGCCTGCCTGGCCAGCCTGCCCGTCTCGAAGCGGATGGTGCGGGTGCCGAAGGAACCGTTGTCGATAACGGCCTCGGCGTAGTGGGTCTCGTTCTCCACTAGCGTTTTCTCCTCGTCTTCGTCCCGGTCCTGCCCGTGTGGCAGGGGGACGGTGGCGGAGAGGCGCTCCTTCTGGTGCGGGCCGGTCTTCGATCGAAGCACCCGGGGCTCTTTTCGCCCGGGGGCCACTACCGAGGACCGGCGGCGATGAGGCGCGCTTCTCCTCGTTCGTTGTCGTGAGATGCCCTACCCGGCGGGTAGGGCGTCGTCACGCTGTGTTCGTCCGTGCTGTTTCCTGCGTATTGCGTTGTGCTACCACACTACAAAGCGTCGGTGACACTCCGCACGTAGAGAGCACCTGAGGCAGCACATACAGCAAAAGGAGCGGCTCCCAAGAAGTGGGAACCGCTCCCTTCACGGCGTCTTACTTGGCGCCGCCGGCCGCACCACGACGGATGCCCAGGCGGTCGACCAGCGCACGGAAGCGCTGGATGTCCTTCTTGGCCAGGTACTGAAGCAGGCGGCGACGCTGGCCGACCAGGATCAGAAGACCACGGCGGGAGTGGTGGTCGTGCTTGTGGGTCTTGAGGTGCTCGGTCAGGTCCGAGATCCGGCGCGAAAGCATGGCGACCTGGACCTCGGGGGAGCCGGTGTCGCCCTCCTTCTGACCGAACTCGCTGATGAGCTGCTTCTTCGTAGCGGCGTCGAGCGGCACGCTTACTCCTTGTAGTCTCGTGTCTGCCACCGAGTGCCCCTGGTCGAATTCTCAGGGGAGCTTCCGTGACTCGGAAGGCGGGGATCCGCTGGGCGCGGCCTCCAGAGCAGCGCTCCGGGGGCGCGTACACAAACGGCCGTTACACAGGGTACCAGCCTGGGCGGATACGTCTGCCAGGGTCACAGAAGGTCCCCGGACGGTGTGGGCCAGGCCACTAGGGTGACGCCGCAGAGGTCATTCGTACGTGGGGAAGGGGCCGGCGGAACATGGCCGAGGAAGCGGACAAGGACGTCAAGGCGCGCAAGGAGCGGGAGAAGGACGAGCTCTACGCCCTCGACATCTCGGACGTCGTATGGCAGAGCGCACCGGGCACCGAGGAGCACGAGGAGCGGGTCGAGATCGCCTATCTGCCCGAGGGCGCGGTGGCCATGCGGTCGTCGCTCGACCCCGGGACGGTCCTCCGGTACACGGAGGCGGAATGGCGGGCCTTCGTGCTGGGTGCCCGGGACGGGGAGTTCGACCTGGAGCCCGCGCCCCCGGCGGGCGGTCTGCCGACGGAGTAGCGAGGCGTCAGGTCGGCCGGGGGTCACCGGCCGACCGGGCGCGTGGGCTTACGGACACGACCGGGCGTCACGGGTGGGCAGGCGGCGGCCGAGACTCGCGGCCGCACGGACCCCCGACCGGGCATCGTGAGTGGGCAGGCACCGCGGGCCGACGGGCCGACCGGGCGTCGTGAGCCGGGCGGAACGCCGGGAACTGTGGGGCCGGCACGGAGAGGTTCTCCGTGCCGGCCCCTTTGTCTCTGCCCGCCTTCTCGTTCCGCGTTCTCGTTCCGCCTTCTCGTTCCGCTTTCTCTGTCCGCACCTGTCGGCCCCTGTCCGCCTCACGGCTCCTGCCCCGTCGGTCGCTCGTTCACGGGAGTCAAGTGGCCCTCTCGATGCCGTTGTTTGTCCGCTTTGAGGGTCAATGGTGAGCGTGCGTACGCTACTTCTGGGCAGGGTGTGACGTAGCGGGCGGTCGCGGGTGGGTGGACAGGCCTGCCCCAGGGACAGTCATGGTGATTAGGCTGGGACCGGGCGCGACGCCAGAACCCGTGGACGGGTGGCTCGTGTTCCAGGGGGAGCCGGGTCAATTCGGACAACCTCGCACGGACTTCGGGCGGCCTCGGTCGTCCAAGGACGTCCATGGACGACAAGCAGACGGTCGCCCCGGCACGGCTTGAGGGTGCTCGACCACACCAGGAGGAATTGTGAACAGCGATCGGGACGGGAACCGCGGGGGCTGGGCCACGCCCGGCGATGACCAGTCCGACGCCGAGTCCGCCGTCGAGACGACGGGCGAGTTCACCATCGACTACGCGCCGCCGGCCTGGTACACGCAGAACGCCTCGGGCGGTTCCGGGGATTCGGGGGACGCGGGCGGCTCGCGGGCATCGGGCGATTCGGGTGACCCGGAAGGCTCGGCGGACTCGGCGGCTTCGGGTGCCTCGACGACTTCGGACAACCCGGCGGCTTCGGACGCTCCGGCGGCTACCGCGGTCGGCGCGGAGCCCGTTGGCGACCCCGAGGCCGTCCGGCCGCCCGTCGCGCAGTCCCCCGTCGCGCAGCCGCAGACTCCGGCCGTGGCGCCTGTCGCGGACGCCGGTGGCCCGACTGTTCTGCCCGACCTTCCCCCGGGCGGATTCCAGACGCAGTGGACGCCGCCCGCTCCCCCGGCGCCGGTCACCGAGCCCGCTGTGCCGGGCGGCGCCTCGCTCGCCCCGTCCAACACCCCTTCCGAGGAACCGGATTCCGGGAACGGGGACCTGGAGAGCGGCGCGACCATGCGGTTCTCCGCTGTCGCCCTGAAGCGTGAGATCGCGGAACGGTCGGCCGCGGAGGACACCGAGCCCGCGCTCGCGGATGCGCTCTCGGACGAGCCCTCGGATGTGCCGACGGATACGCCCGCGGCCACGACAGCGACCGGCTCGGACAACGCGGGCCCGGAGGCCCAGGCGGTTTCGGAGGCCGAGGGCGCGGCGGAGGCCGTGTCCGTTGCCGAGGGCGGCGCCGAGTCCGGTGACGAGGGCGGAGACAGTGGCGCCGGCGGCGCGACGGACGTCCAGGACGAGACAGAGACGGAGACAGAGACGGAGACGGAGGCCGAGGCCGAGGCCCCGAGCGCGCCTGTGGCCGTGGTCGAGCTCAATCCCGAGGTTGAGCCCGGTACCGAAGCCCAGCCCGGTGCCGAGACCCAGCCCGGTGCCGAGGCCCAGCATCAGCCCGTGGCCGCGCCCGTGACCGTCCCGGAGCCGGTGGCCGCACCCGAGCCCGTCATTGATCCCGTGCTCGCCTACCAGTCGCTGGAGGCCGCCTCCTCCCAGCGGGCGGGCGTGCCCGACGCACAGGTCGCGGACCGCGCCGCCGTGGTCGCGTCTCCGGGTGCCGAGTCCACCGGAGCACCGATCGGCGCCTCCGCGCAGGCCGAGGTCTCCGATGCCGTGGGGCAGCGTTCCACGGACGACGACGCCGGCACGGACCCTGCGACCCATGAGGCCGGGGGGCTCGGATCGCAGGGCGTCATCCAGGACGCGGTGCCGGTGCGGGGAGAATCCCCCGTCGGGGAACCGCAGGACGCCGTCCCCGAGGACGGCGAGCCCCAGGACGCGGTGCCCGCGGTACGGCCCGATGAGCCGGCGGACGTGCAGGACACACCCCCCGCCTGGGCTCCGCCGCCGCTGCCGCAGGGTGGGCTGCCGCCCTTGCCGCCCGCCTACCAGCCCGCGGCGCCCGCACCGGCCCCGCAGTGGCCCGCCTCCACGGAGCCCGCACCGGCCGCGCAGAGCCAGGTACCGCACCAGGTACCGCACCAGGCACCGGTGCCGCAGCAGGCCCCCACCGCACCGGCACCGGGCCAACCTTTCCAGCCCCCCACCGCACCGGCACCGGCGCCCGGTCAGCCCTTCCAGCCGCCCGCCGCACAGGCACCGGCACCGGCACCGGCACCGGCACCGGGCCAGCCCTTCCAGCCCCCCGCCGCACAGACACCCGCTCCCGGTCAGCCCTTCCAGCCGCCCGCGCCGCAGCCCGTGCCGTCGGCGTGGCCCTCGCCCGGTGCGCCCCTCGTCGCGGGTTCGCCGCAGGGGCCCGTACCCGTGCAGCCCCCCGCGGCCGAGAGCCCCGTGCCGGCTCCGCCGCAGGCTCAGCCCTCGGTGACGCCTGCCCCGGTCGCCGAGGCGCCCGTACCGAATCCGCCGCAGCAGGGGCACTACGGATTCCCCCAGCCCGGCACTCCGGACCCGGCATCCCCTCCGCAGGGCAGCTACGGCTTCCCGCAGCCCGGCGCGCCCGCCCCCGCTCCGGCGGCCCCGCCCGCGCAGGCCTCGGGGTACGGGTTCCCGCAGCAGAATGCCCCGAGCGCCCCGCAGGCTCCCGGTTACGGGTTCCCGCAGCCCCCCGCGCCCGCGCCGCACGCCGTGCCGCCGCACGCACCGGCTCCCACTCCCGTCCCGCAGCAGCAGGAGCAGCAGCAGGGCTACGGATTCCCGCAGCCGGCGGTCAACTCCCCTGCCCCGCAGCCCGGTTACGACCTCGCCCAGCCGCAGCCTCAGTCTCCGCACCACCCGGGCCCGGAGCCCGTGCAGCAGCAGCCCACGGCGCCCGTCGACCCGCGGACCGGCACCGCCTGGCCGCAGCCCGTGCGGCACGATCAGCGGCAGCCCGTCAATCCCGGTGCGGCCCCGCTCGGGTACACCGCGGCGGTGGAGCTCTCTTCCGACCGGCTGCTCAACAACAAGAAGCAGAAGGCCAAGAGCGGTCGACCTGCGGCCGCGTCGTCGCGCTTCAAGCTGGGCGGGAAGAAGGAAGAGGCCGAGCGGCAGCGGAAGTTGGAGCTGATCCGGACTCCGGTGCTCTCCTGCTACCGGATCGCCGTCATCAGTCTCAAGGGCGGTGTCGGCAAGACGACCACGACCACCGCGCTCGGCTCCACGCTCGCCACCGAACGGCAGGACAAGATCCTCGCCATCGACGCCAACCCGGACGCCGGCACGCTCGGCCGCCGGGTGCGTCGCGAGACCGGCGCCACCATTCGTGACCTCGTGCAGGCGATCCCGTACATCAACTCGTACATGGACATCCGGCGGTTCACCTCCCAGGCGCCCTCCGGGCTGGAGATCATCGCCAACGACGTCGACCCGGCCGTGTCCACGACCTTCAACGACGAGGACTACCGGCGCGCGATCGACGTTCTGGGCAAGCAGTACCCGATCATCCTGACCGACTCCGGTACGGGTCTGCTGTACAGCGCCATGCGCGGGGTGCTCGACCTCGCCGACCAGCTCATCATCATCTCGACGCCGTCGGTGGACGGGGCGAGCAGCGCCAGTACGACACTGGACTGGCTGTCGGCGCACGGCTACGCGGACCTCGTCTCGCGGTCGATCACCGTCATCTCCGGGGTGCGCGAGACCGGCAAGATGATCAAGGTGGACGACATCGTCAGCCACTTCGAGACGCGCTGCCGCGGTGTCGTGGTCGTGCCGTTCGACGAGCACCTCTCCGCGGGTGCCGAGGTCGACCTCGACATGATGCGGCCCAAGGTGCGGGAGGCGTACTTCAACCTCTCCGCGATGGTCGCCGAGGACATCGCGCGGCACCAGCAGTCGCTGGGGCTGTGGACGAACGACGGCAACCCACCGCCGGTGGCCGCGCCGCCGATGCCGGGCCAGTACGTGCCCGGACAGTACGTGCCCGGGCAGCCGGTTCCGGGGCAGGCTCCGCAGCCGCAGCCGCAGCCCGGACAGCCGTACGCGCAGCCGGGCCAGCCCTACCCGCAGCAGCCCGGGCAGCCCTATCCGCAAGGGCCGGGACAGGGCTATCCGGCACCCGGGCAGGCGTATCCGCAGCCGGGTCAGCCCTACCAGCCGGACCAGGGGCAGACCCCGCCGCCTCCGGCGCCCCCTCGGCGGTAGTCAGTAACCCGATCGGCCCCATCGAGGGACCGATTTCCCGCTCGGGCCCGCACCGTTCACGGACGGTGCGGGCCTTCGCGTCTCCGGGGACGGCATCGGCGCGTGTCCAGGGACGTCAGAAGCCGTCAGGCCGTCACCTGGGGTGCTTCACCGGTCTGGACCAATGAGCGAAGAATTCGCGTCAACTCGTTATTTTCGCAGGCCACATGGGGTTCATGCGCCGTTGACTCGCGCAGACGAGCGCTGGTAGACACACACATCAACCCGTCGGCGCCAGCCCGATCACGTCGTTCAACCAGCCATCCCTGTGCAAGCGATGACGCGAGGTCACCGACCCATGGACACACAAGATCAGCATCACAGAGGCCCGCTGCGCCCCCGGCTCATCGCCGCCGCAGGGGTCGCCGCCCTCACCCTCTCCGCCGGTCTCGCGACCCCCCTCAATCCGGCGCCGCAGCAGGCCCAGGCCAAGGAGACCAAGAAGGTCCTCACCGTCGCGGTCGCGCAGAGCGTCGACTCGCTGAGCCCCTTCCTGGCGTCACGGCTCGTCAGTACGAGCATCCACCGGCTCATGTACGAGTACCTGACCAACTACGACCCGGCGGACAACCACGCGATCCCGGGCCTCGCCACCAAGTGGGAGCCGTCCGCGGACAAGCTGACCTGGACGTACACGATCCGCTCCAATTCCAAGTGGTCGGACGGACAGCAGGCCACGGCCGAGGACGCGGCGTGGACGTTCAACAAGATGATGACCGACGACGGCGCGGCCACCGCCAACGGCAGCTTCGTCGCCAACTTCAAGAAGGTCACCGCTCCCAGCGCCACCCGGCTGGTGATAGAGCTGAAGAAGCCGCAGGCCACGATGGCCGCGCTCGATGTACCGATCGTGCCGAAGCATGTCTGGGAGAAGGTCGGCGACTTCTCCAAGTTCAACAACGACAAGAGCTTCCCGATCGTCGGCAACGGACCGTTCGTCCTGACGGACTACAAGGCCGACAGCTACGTACGTCTGAAGCCCAACAAGAGCTTCTGGCGCGGGGCGCCCAAGTTCGACGAGCTGGTGTTCAAGTACTACAAGGACGGGGACGCGGCCGTCGCGGCGCTGCAGAAGGGCGAGGTGTCCTTCGTCTCCGGTCTGACTCCGGCGCAGTCGGCCGCGCTCGAGTCCGAGCGGAACATCAAGGTCAACGACGCCCCGGGTCGCCGCTTCTACGCCCTGGCCACCAACCCCGGCGCCCAGGCCAAGGACGGCAAGCGCTTCGGTGACGGCGCCGAGTCGCTGCTCAACCAGAAGGTCCGCCAGGCGCTGTTCCTCTCGATCGACCGGCAGACGCTGATCGACAAGGTCTTCCAGGGTCACGCCGTCGCGGGCGAGGGCTACATCCCGCCGCGCTTCTCGACGTACTTCTGGAAGCCGTCGGCGAGCCAGACGATGGCGTACGACCCGGCGAAGGCGGCGAAACTCCTCGACCAGGCGGGCTACAAGAAGAACGGCGACGGCAAGCGCGTCGAGAAGAACGGCAAGCCCATCAACTACCGGATCCTCTGCCACGCGACCGACCCGAACGACAAGGCGGTCGGGCAGTACGTGAAGGAGTGGTTCGGGAAGCTGGGCATCGGGGTCACGCTCAACTGCCTGGACAACGTGACCGACCCCTGGCTGGCCGGCAAGTACGACCTCGCGTTCGACGGCTGGTCCGTCAACCCGGACCCCGACTTCGTCCTGTCGATCCACACCTGCGCCGCCCTGCCCGCCACCGCCAAGGACACGGGCGCGACGGACAACTTCATCTGCGACAAGAAGTACGACGCGCTGTACGACCAGCAGCTCGCCGAGTACGACACCGCCAAGCGGACCGACCTCGTCAAGCAGATGGAGTCGCGGCTGTACGACACCGGGTACATGAACGTCATGGCGTACCCGAACGCGGTCGAGGCCTATCGCACCGATCAGATCAAGTCGATCGAGACGATGCCGAAGGCCGCGGGCAACATCTACGGCCAGGACGGTTACTGGAGCTGGTGGTCGGCGGTTCCGGCGGGCTCCTCCGGTGCGTCCTCCGACGGTTCGGACTCGACGGGCGTCATCATCGGCATCGTCGCGGGCGTCGCCGTCCTCGTGGGGGCCGGTGTGTTCTTCGCGATGCGCCGCCGCTCGACGGCCGAGGACCGTGAGTAGCGCACGCACCGCACCCGAGGGCACCCCGCACGAACACCCGCGAGGTCCCGATGAACGTACGAGCGAATGAGTAGTTCATGACCGCTGAGGCAACACCCTCGCTGGTCGAGGCGACCGGCGGTCCGGCAGCGGCCGGGCCGTCGGTCCGCGGGACGAAGGCGCGCGCCCGGACCGCCTACCCGCGGTACGTGGCGGGCAAGTTGGGCGGCGCGGCCGTCTCCCTGCTCGCCGTCCTCGTCACCAGCTTCTTCCTCTTCCGACTCATCCCCGGCGACCCGGTCAAGTACATGACCGGCGGCCGCCAGGTGTCCGCCGAACAACTGGCCAACTACCGCATGGAGTTCGGGCTCGATCTGCCCATGTGGGAGCAGTTCACCGACTACTGCGGCAAGGCGCTCACCGGCGATCTCGGCACCTCCTACCAGTTCCGCGCCCCCGTCATCGACAAGATCACCGAGGCGCTGCCGAACACCCTCCTGCTCACCGGGACGGCGTTCGTCCTCTACACCGCGCTCGGCATCTTCATCGGCACCCGCTCCGCCTGGCGCAACGGCGGGAAGAGCGACCGCATCAACACGGGTCTGGCGCTGACCCTCTACTCGATCCCGTCCTTCTGGCTGGGGCTGCTGCTCATCATCGTCTTCTCGGTGGGCATGGGCCCGGTCCCCGGACTGTTCCCGACCGGCGGCATGGAATCGGGGGGCGAGCAGGGCTTCGCGTACGTTCTCGATGTCGCCCACCATCTGGTCCTGCCGGTGGTGACGCTGGTCGCCGTCGAGTACGGACAGACCCTGCTGGTCACCCGCTCGGCGCTGCTCGACGAGATGGGCAGCGACTATCTGACCACGGCCCGCGCGAAGGGGCTGCGGGACGACCTCGTACGCCGCCGGCACGCCGTGCCGAACGCGCTGCTGCCCACCGTCACCCTGATCTTCATCAACCTCGGCCGGACGGTCGCGGGTGTGATCCTCGTGGAGACCGTCTTCTCCTGGCCCGGCCTCGGCGGGCTCTTCTACCAGGCGCTGAGCGTGCCCGATCTGCCGCTGGTGCAGGGGCTGTTCTTCGTCTTCGCGGCAGCGGTGATCGTGATGAACACGCTGGCCGACCTGATCTATCCGCTGCTGGACCCACGGGTGGGCCGATGACCACGACCGAGCCGGACGGGCCGATGACGGCCGAAGCACCCCCGCGGGTGGCCCAGCCGGGTCCGCGCACCCTCGCGTGGCAGCGCCGCCGTCGCTCCGCCGCCCGATTCTGGAAGCAGTACCGCACCCACCGGGCGGGCGTCCTCGGGCTCGCCGCCCTCGGCCTCTTCGCGCTGATCGCGGTGACCGCGCCGCTGACGGTGGGATCCGACGTGCAGAGCGTGACCAGCGCGCCGGGCGAGCCGCTGGAGAGCCCGAGCGCCGAATTCCCGCTCGGCACCGACCAGTTCGGCCGCAATCTGCTCGGTCTGGTGGTGTGGGGCGCCCGTGTCTCACTGCTGGTCGGACTGCTCGCCGCCGTGCTGTCGGTGGCGATCGGGGCGCTGATCGGGATCACCGCCGGGCACTTCCGCGGCTGGTACGCGACCGTCCTGATGCGGATCACGGACTGGTTCCTGGTGATGCCGACGCTGGTCCTCGCCATCGCGCTGGCGACCGTGATGACCCGCTCCCTGGGCACGATCATCCTGGCGATCGGCGTCACCACCTGGCCCACGACGGCCCGGCTGGTGCGCGCGCAGACCCTCGCGGTGGAGTCGCGGCCGTACATCGAGCGGGCCAAGGCGCTCGGGGGCGGCCACCGGCACATCATGTCCCGCCACGTGCTGCCCAATGTGATGCCGCTGGTCCTGGCCCAGACCACGCTCATCATCTCCTCGGCGATCCTCGCGGAGGCGACGCTCGCGTTCCTCGGCCTCGGCGATCCGACCGTCGTGTCGTGGGGCGGGCTGCTCCAGGACGCGCGCGAGGCGGGCGCGGTCAGCGCGGGCAAGTGGTGGTACCTGGTGCCGCCGGGTGTCGCGATCGCGGTGGTCGCGCTGGCGTTCACGCTGTGCGGGCGCGCGGTCGAGTCCGTCCTCAACCCGAAGCTGGGGGTGGCGCGTTGAGTACGGCGACCGAGGGAACAGCGAGTGCTCCGAGCACGACGAGCGGTCGACGGCTGCTGGAGGTCAGAAACCTCGAAGTGACGTACCCGGGCGGCGCCGCCGCGGTGCGCGGGGTGGATCTCTCGCTCGACGCGGGCCAGAAGCTCGGCATCGCGGGCGAGTCCGGCTGCGGCAAGTCCACCCTGGCGCTGGCGCTGCTGCGACTGCTGCCCGCGGGCACCCGCACCAGCGGGGAGATCCTCCTCGCCGGGGAGGACGTGCTGACGATGAAGTGGGGGCGGGTGCGGGCGGTGCGCTGGGCGGGCGCGTCCATCGTCTTCCAGGGCGCGATGCACTCGCTGAACGCCGTGCACCGCGTCGGCGACCAGATCGCCGAGCCGATCCTGCTCCACCGGAAGGCGACCCCGGCGGGCGCGCGGAAGAAGACCGGCGAACTGCTCGAACAGGTGGGACTGCCGGCCGCACGCGCGGACGCCTATCCGCACGAACTCTCCGGCGGCCAGCGCCAACGCGTCATGATCGCCATGGCGTTGGCCTGCGACCCCCAGCTGGTCATCGCCGACGAACCGACGACCGCGCTCGACGTGATGATCCAGGCGCAGATCCTCCGTCTGATCCAGCAGCTCGTCAGCGAGCAGGAGGTGGGGCTCGTCATGATCAGCCACGACCTCGCCGTGCTGGCCGACACCTGTGACCGGCTCGCCGTGATGTACGCGGGCCGCGTCGTCGAGGAGGGCCCCGCCCGGCAGGTCTACGACAACGCCCGGCATCCGTACGGCAAAGCCCTCTCGTCGGCCTTCCCGCGCATCGGCGACCCGGCGTCGCGGTTCGCTCCGCGCGGGCTGCCCGGCGATCCGCCGGACCCGTCGGCGCTGCCGTCCGGCTGTACCTTCCACCCGCGCTGCCCGGTGGCACTGGACGTGTGCGCGACGGAGGACCAGGTGCTGCGGGACGCGGGAGCGGGACGATGGGCGGCCTGTGTCCACGCGGGCACGGCCGTGGACGCGGAACCGGTCAGGAGCACGCCATGACGACAACCCCCGTTACGACCGGGCCGCTGCTGCGCGCCGAGGGCCTGCACGTCTCGTTCCCCGGCCGGCAGGGTGCCGACCGTGCCCGTGCCGTCGACGGCGTCGACCTCGACATCCGGCCCGGCGAGATCGTCGCCCTGGTCGGCGAGTCGGGCTGCGGCAAGACGACGCTGGCCCGCTCGCTCCTCGGCCTGGTCCCGCCGACCGGCGGCGGTGTCACCTTCGACGGCAAGGCGCTGGACTACTCCTCACGCGCCCTGAAGGCGTACCGAAAGCGCGTCCAGCTGGTCCTCCAGGACCCCAGCGGCTCGCTGAACCCCCGGCACACGGTCTATGACGCGGTGGCCGAGGGCCTGCGCATCCACCGGTACGGCGGCGACGAGCGGGCGGCGGTCGCCGAGGCTCTGTCCCGGGCGGGCCTGCGCCCTCCGGAGCGCTTCTTCCTGCGCTACCCGCATGAGCTGTCCGGCGGCCAGCGGCAGCGCGTCGTCATCGCCGGCGCGCTCGTCCTGGAGCCCGAACTCATCGTCGCCGACGAGCCGGTGGCCTCCCTCGACGCCTCGGTCCGCGGCGAGATCCTCGCGCTGCTTCTGCGGCTGCGTACCGAACTCGGTCTGTCCGCCCTGGTGGTGACCCATGATCTGGGCCTGGCGTGGAACATCGCCGACCGGGTCGCGGTGATGTACCTGGGCCGGATCGTGGAGACCGGTGCCGTCGAGCAGGTCCTGACGGCACCTCAGCATCCCTACACCCAGGCCCTGTTGTCCGTCCTGCCGGAGGCCCCGGGCGATCCGGTCGTGCTGAGCGGTGAGCCCCCGGACCCCTCCCGCATCCCCGGAGGCTGCCGGTTCCACGCCCGCTGCCAGATCCTGGCGAGCGGTGAGGCCGAACGGGCGGGCGTGGCGGACGCCTGCCGGAGCCAGGACCTGGAGGTACTGGACGGCGGCGGCGGAACGCAGGTGGCGTGCCACTGGGCGCGGGCGGTACGCCGCGACGCCTGAGCGCGAGAGAGGGGCGGGCGGGGGGGCCCCGGCCCCCGCC
>NZ_JBHWVI010000197.1:0-16888 GCF_042737005.1 Streptomyces sp. NPDC060027 | reverse complement strand
GGCCCGCGCGGTCGCGGGCCGCCCCCGGCCTCCGTGGGGGGAAGGAGCGGGTCAGCTCGACTCGACGCCGAGCGTCAGGGTGCCGGTGTATCCGGCGGAGGCGGTGCTGCCGAGGGCCGTCAGGGTGAGGAGGCCGGAGGAGGCGCCTCCGTCGTCGTAGATGGAGTCCTGGGCGAGGGTCGTGCGGGTGACCTTGTTGGTGGAGTACGGGGACACCTTGGCGATCGCCGCGGTGATCGTCTCGTTGAAGAAGAGCTGGCCGGTGTGGAGTTCCCTGCCGCCGGTGAAGGAGCCGTCGGAGGTGAGGGTGACGCCGGTGTGCACCTTGACGTGGATGTGCACGCAGCGGCCGCGGTACCAGCCGGGGTAGATCGAGGTGATGTTCGCGACGCCGGACGCGTTCGTCAGGACGCCGCCGCGCAGGAACGTGCCGTCGTCGGGTTCGCTGTGGCCGTTGTTGCCGACGAAGCCGGAGTACTCGCCGAGTGCGTCGCTGTGCCAGATCTCCACGAGGGCGCCGGCGATCGGCGCGCAGGTGTCGTCGTCGACGACGGTGAGCGCCAGCTTCAGCGGGGCGCCCGCCTTGCCTTCGGTGACGTCGGCGCGGACGAGCTGTCCGTCGAGGTAGTAGGGGCCTTCGGTCATCTCCTTGGTGAGGGTGCAGACGGCCGCCGCGGCGGGGGTCGCGTCCGCCACGGCGTTGCCGGGGGCGGCGGGCGCCGCCGCGCCCACGGCCAGTGCCGCGGCCGTGGCGCCCGTGGCGATCAGGACGGTGCGGCGCCCGACAGGCGCCTCTGACATGTCTTTCGAGGGGGAATCTGTCATGGACACGGCACCGTAGAAGTGGATGCTGTCGGTCGGCTGTCAGTTCCGTAAAGTGACAGGACGTCAAGTTCCTTGTTGGACAGGTTGCGTGGCCGTCCCCGGTCAGCCTGCCGTCCGCTCGATCGACGTCAGGACCGCCCTCGGGTCGCCGCCCGGCGCGACGGACGCGCCGATCTTCGACCGGATCGCTGCCGCCACCCGCGACCAGCTCGTCTCGGAGAGCGGATACAGGCTCATGTTGGCCAGGGCGTCGAGGCCGTTCCAGAGCTTCCGGTGGCGGCCGTCGGCGCGCATGCGGGCGCTCACCGACTCGGTGACCGGGAGCAGCTGGTACTCGGCGGCCTGCTCGGCGACGTACTTGTCGCCGTACAGGAAGTCGAGGAACGTGCCGGTCAGTTCGCGGTGGCCGCCCTGCTTGAAGGCCGTGATCCAGTCGGCCGTGCCCATGGTCTGCACGGTCTTGCCGGTCCTGCTCGGAAGGGCGACGGCGCCGTAGGACACATGCGTCGAGGAGTCCTCGATCTGCCGCATCAGGGAGAGCGGGGCGTTCACCATGGCGGCCTCGCCGTCGATGAAGGCGTTCAGCGCCGCGCCGCGGTTGAGCCTGCCGGGCGCGACCGGGCCCGTGAGGCCCGGCTCGACCAGGTTCGACCTGAGCCAGGTGAGGGTCGCGACGTTGGCGTCCGAGGTGAGGTCGTAACTGCCGCCGCTGTTGGTGTAGCCGCCCTCTCCCGCCAGCAGCCACCCCAGGGTCTCGGCCTCCGCCTCCTCGGGCCCCAGGGGAAGCGCGATCGGGTACTTCACGCCCTGGGCCTTCAGCGCCCGCGCGTCCACCAGGAGTTCCTGCCAGGTCGTCGGCGGTTTGAGGCCGGCCTGCCGGAACAGGTCCTTGTTGTAGTAGAGCAGCCGGGTGCTCGCGGTGAACGGCAGCGCGTACTGGGTGCCCGCCACCTCGCCCGCCTCGGCGAGGCTCCGTACGAACCCGGCCTGGACGGGGATCGAGAGCAGTTCCTCGGCGGAGTACAGCTGCCCGGCGGCCGCGTACTCGGCGAAGTTGCCGGTCTGTACGACGTCGGGCGCCTTGCCCTGCTTCACCAGCGCGGCGACCTTCGCGTCCACGGTGTCGGCCGGGTAGACCGTCGTCACCACCCGCACGCCCGGGTGGGCGGCCTGGAAGGCGAGTCCGACCCGGTCCCAGTAGCCCTGCGAGTTCTTGTGGACGCTGTCGCCGTAGTTGGTCGCGACGACGGTCAGGGTGGTGGTTTTCGCGTCCTCCGTCCCCGACCCCGCGCCGCAGCCGCCCGCGCCCGCCGTGAGCCCGAACGCGGCGATCATCGTCATCATGATCCGAGCACTGCGACGCACGGCCCTCAACCCCTGTTCCAGCCATTCTTGACGCGCGTAGACGAAGAGCGTCGATCGTAGGCCGGGCGGCGGGCGGCGCACAGGGCCGCGACGGTTGCGTTTTGGTTCCGGCGGTGTGTCGGCGCCTGCGCGACATCACCGGGCTGTGACGGAGGGCCGGGGGAGGCGGAGACGCGTGTACCGCGAACGCGTCCGCGCCTCGATCTCGGTTCCGCCGGCCGTCCGACGTCGTGTCCGGTGCCGGTGTCCCCGGCGCCAGGACCTCCCGGCGCCGGACACGGTGATCCTCCGGCGCCGGGCGCGGGTTCACCGTCGCCCCGCCCGCGCCGTCGGACACGGGTGGTTCCCGGCGGCCCGGCCCGTGGCCGGTCGTCGGGTGTCCGCCCGCTGATGTGAGTGGCCCGAGGGCCCGTCCGTCCGGTCAAGTCGGAGGAAGGCGACGGCGCCGCAGGTGCGCGTGCCAGTCCCCGCGTCCGCGGCATGACCGGCCGGAGAGGTCCTAACCGGCCTGGTTGTACAGCATCGCGCCCACGGCTCCCCAGCCGCCGTCCGACTGGGGTTGCGGCGGTGGCTCCGGCTGGGTCCTGCCCCTGACCTGGGCCGCCGTCAGGCCGCCCTGAGCGCCCAGGGAGGCGGCGTTGGCCATGCCGGGCATCCCCGTCTGGGCGGCCGGCTGGAGACCCGCCGACTGGGCCGGGGCGGGCATGGCCGCCGGGGGCATCTGCGCGGGCATCGCACCCGGGCCCTGGGCCGCGGCAGGCCAGGCGGTGGGCTGCGGAGGAGCGGGGTAGCCAGGGGCCGCGGCGGGCTGCTGCGGGGCGGAATAGCTCGCGGCCGCCACGGGCTGCTGAGCGGGGTAGCTCGCGGCCGCGGCGGGCTGGGCGGGCGGCAGGATGGGCTGCGGGGCGGGCGCCGGCGCGGCCTGCACCTGCGCGGGCTGACCGGGCCAGGCGTTGGCCTGGGCGGCCAGTCCCTGCATACCGGCGCCGTTGGTCGCGCCGACGAGCCGGTCCACCGCCGCCGTACCCGAGCTGTAGCCGGTCCCTTGGCTCAGCTCGGGTACGGCGGTTCCCCTCCTGGACCCGTAGAGCACCTGCTCCAGGCCGGACACCAGGCGACGCACATCCGTCTGGGGGCGCACCACGAGTCTCAGGAAGCGGCTGGACGAACCGACTTTGTTGCCGCACTCGCGGACCAGGATGCGGTGCTCGGTGAGCAGCCGGTCCCGGACCACGGTCCCTTCGGCGCCGACGGGGAGGCGCACGAACAGGAAGTTGCCCTGCGAGGGGTAGATCGTCAGGCCGGGCAGCGCGGAGAGCTGGCGGGCCATGTCGAGCCGGTCGCGGCGGACCATGTGCAGGCTCTCCATGTATTCGGCGCCGTGGTTCTTGAGCATGAACACCACGGTCTCCGCGAAGGAGTTGAGGTTCCACTTCGGCAGCATCGAGCGGACCTTGCCGGCCAGGGCGGGGTTGGCGACGAGATAGCCGAAGCGGATGCCGTGCAGGCCGAAGTTCTTGCCGAGGCTGCGCAGCACGATGACGTTGGGCCGCATCACCGCGTCCTCGACCACGCTCGGCTCGGACTCGGCGTCGGCGAACTCCAGGAACGACTCGTCGATGATGACCAGGTCCAGGTCGGCCATCGCGTCCATGAACTGGATGACGGACTGGCGCGGCAGGAAGCCGCCGTCGGGGTTGTTCGGGTTGCAGATGACGGCGACCTTGGTGCCGCGCGCGCGGATGAACTTGGCGTACGCGGCGAGGTCGAGCGCGAAGCCGGTGGACTCCTGGAGCGGGAACATGTCGACCCGCTTGCCGGTCTCCATCGGCTGGTCGGTCCAGCGGCCGAACGTGGGGACGGGTATCGCGAGGGACTCACGGACCAGCAAGTGATCGATCCATGTGATCAGTTCGGTGGAACCGTTGCCCATCGCGACGCACTGCGGCGGGAGTTGGAGCAGCGAGCACAGCTCACTGGTGATCGTGTCGGCGCTGCTCGGGTAGTAGGTGATGATCTCGCGCAGCCGGCTCGCGAGCTCGTCGAACATCGCGGGGGTGGGGAAGTACGGGTTGCACGGAATACAGAAATCCACGGGCCCGGCTCCGTCGCCCTCCCGCGTCAGTGCGGCCATCGACGGGCTGTGCGCCGCGGTGCCGCGAAAGAGCGAGGTGACATTGCCGGCCATGGAACCTCCGTATGGGCGGGCCCGCTGGGGAGGACGGGCCCTCCGTCTTTGGGTGGCCCGTGCGGGGGAGCACGGGCCGCCCTCTCATACGGATACGGATGTGGCGCTGTTCAACCGCTGCGAAATCGTGCGGATTTTGTGAACCGACTGTGAAGCCCGGTCACGCGCCGAACGGTTCCGGTCACGCGCCGAACGAGTGCACCGTGGTGGTCCGGTACGTCTGTCCGGGCCGCAGCACCGTCGACGGGAACGACGGATGGTTCGGGGAGTCCGGGAAGTGCTGGGTCTCCAGGCAGAGGGCGTCGCCCTGGCGGTAGATGTGACCGCCGGTGCCGACCAGGGTGCCGTCCAGGAAGTTGCCCGAGTAGAACTGCAGGCCCGGCTCGGTCGTCGCGATCCGCAGGGTGCGGCCGGAGGAGGGGTCGCGGAGCGTGGCGACCTGCTGGGGCTTCGACGTGATGCCCTTGTCGAGGGCCCAGTTGTGGTCGATGCCCTTGCCGTACAGAAGCTGCTGGTGGGCCACCCGGATGTCCCGGCCCACGGTCTTCGTCCGGCGGAAGTCGAAGGGGGTGCCGGCGACCTTGGCCAGTTCACCGGTCGGGATCAGACCCGAGTCGACGGGGGTGTAGCGGGCTGCCGCGATCTGCAGCTCGTGGTCGTAGATCGAGCCGCTGCCCTCACCGGCTAGGTTCCAGTAGACGTGGCTGGTGAGGTTGACGACGGTGGCCTTGTCGGTGGTGGCCTCGTAGTCGACGCGCCAGTCGCCGTGCCGGGTCAGGGTGTAGGTGACCTTCGCCCTGAGCGTGCCCGGGTAGCCCATCTCGCCGTCGATGCTCGTGTAGTGCAGGACGAGTCCGACGTCGGAGCCGGACGTGAAGCCCTCCACGTCCCAGACGTGCTTGTCGAAGCCCTTCGTACCGCCGTGCAGGCTGTTGACGCCGTCGTTGACGGAGAGCTGGTGGCTCTTGCCGTCCAGGGTGAACTGCCCCTTGGCGATACGGTTGCCGTACCGGCCGATCAGGGCGCCGAAGTACGGGCTGGAGGCGACGTAGTCGTCGATGGTGTCGAAGCCCAGCGAGACGTTCCGGTGCCTGCCGTGCCGGTCGGGTATCTCCAGGGACTGGACGATTCCGCCGTACGACAGGACCTTGAGTCGTGTCCCGCCGTTCGCCAGCGACCACCGGTACACCTTGGTGCCGTCGGCGAGCTTGCCGAAGAGTTCCCTCACGGGCTTGCTGCCGCCCGCTGCGTGCGCCGTGCCGTTGGGGGCGGGGTTAAATCCCGCGGCCGCCGCGGCTGCTTTGACGTTCCTTTGGATGTTTCCCTTGGGCGGCTCGTCCCCGTGGGTGGGCCCCCGCGGCCGGGGGGGGCCCCGGCTGACTTACGAACCGACCTTGCGCTTGTTCCACACGTCGAAGCCGACCGCGGCCAGCAGGACGAGTCCCTTGATGACCAGCTGATAGTCGCTGCCGATGCCGACGAGGTTCATACCGTTGTTCAGCACGCCCAGGACGAGACCACCGATGATCGCGCCGAGGATCGTGCCCACGCCGCCGCTCATCGACGCACCGCCGATGAACGAGGCCGCGATGGCTTCGAGTTCGAAGTTCAGACCCGCCTTCGGCGAGGCCGCGTTGAAGCGGGCCGCGAAGACCAGGCCCGCGAGAGCGGCGAGCATGCCCATGTTGAGGAAGACCAGGAAGGTGACCTTCTTGTCCTTCACACCCGACAGCTTGGCCGCCGGAAGGTTGCCGCCGATCGCGTAGATGTGCCGGCCGATGACCGCGTTGCGCATCAGGTAGCCGAAGCCGGCGACCAGGACGCCGAGGATCAGCAGGACCACCGGAGCACCCTTGTAGCTGGCGAGCAGCATGGTGACGGTGAGCACGGCGGCGACCAGCGCGACGAGCTTGAGCAGGAAGAGGTTCCTCGGCAGGACGTCGAGCGAGAACTCCTGCTGCCGCTTGCGGTCGCGGACCTCCTGGAACACCACGAACGCGACCAGGCCGAGGCCGAGCAGCAGCGTG
Organism: Streptomyces sp. NPDC060027; assembly: GCF_042737005.1. Classification (NCBI taxonomy): domain Bacteria; kingdom Bacillati; phylum Actinomycetota; class Actinomycetes; order Kitasatosporales; family Streptomycetaceae; genus Streptomyces; species Streptomyces sp. NPDC060027. The sequence continues at coordinate 10,483 of NZ_JBHWVI010000197.1, read as the reverse complement.
AGGTTGTGGTAGTTGGTGGTGGGTCCGACCTCGGGCAGGAAGCTGTTGGCGACCTTCTGCAGGCCCTCGGGGAACGGGCCGATCGTCTGGCCCTCGAGGAAGATCTCGGTCAGACCGCGGAAGGTCAGCATGCCCGCCAGGGTCACGATGAACGACGGTATGCCGGCATACGCGATGAGGAAGCCCTGCGCCGCTCCCGCCAGGGCGCCCATGGCCAGGCACAGCACCACGGCTATGGGCCAGGGTATGTCGTGGTTGACCATCAGCACGGCTCCCACCGCGCCCACGAACGCCGTCAGCGAGCCGACCGACAGGTCGATGTGGCCCGCGATGATGACGAGCATCATGCCGATCGCGAGGATCAGGATGTAGCTGTTCTGCAGCACCAGGTTGGAGACGTTGCGCGGCAGCAGCAGGTCGCCGCCGGTCCACACGGCGAACAGCACCACGATCAGGCCGAGGGCGAACAGCATGCCGTACTGCCGCATGTTGCGGCGCATGCCGTTCAGCATCAGCTGAAGCAGGTTCTCTCCCGTGTCCGGGCCGCTCTTGCCGGCCGGCGCCGGGGCCGGCGTCTTGGCGGTCACATCCGTGCTCATCGGGTTACCTCTTTGTCCTTCGTCATCTGGCGCATCAGCGTTTCCTGCGAGGCCTCCGCCCGCGAGAACTCACCCGTCAGCCGTCCCGCGGCCATCGTGTAGATGCGGTCGCACATACCGAGCAGCTCCGGCAGCTCGGAGGAGATGAAGACGACCGCCTTGCCCTCGGCCGCCAGCTTGTCGATGACCGTGTAGATCTCGAACTTGGCGCCCACGTCGATCCCGCGGGTCGGCTCGTCGAGGATCAGCACCTCGGGGCCGGCGAAGATCCACTTGCTGAGGACGACCTTCTGCTGGTTGCCGCCGGACAGCTTGCCCACCGGCTCGAAGACGGTCGGCGCCTTGATGTTCATGGAGGTGCGGAAGCCCTCGGAGACCTGCCGCTCCTCGTGCTCGTCGACCACACCGCGCTTCGCGACCTTGTTCAGGGCGCTGAGCGTGATGTTGCGGTTGATGGTGTCGATGAGGTTGAGCCCGTAGTGCTTGCGGTCCTCGGTGACGTACGCGATCCCGTGCTTGACCGCTTCGGACACGGACTTGGTACGGATCTCCTTGCCGTCCCTGACCACCGTGCCGCCCGCGTACCGGCCGTAGGAGCGCCCGAAGACGCTCATCGCCAGTTCGGTGCGGCCTGCGCCCATGAGTCCCGCGATGCCGACGATCTCGCCGCGCCGCACGGAGATCGAGACGTCGTCGACCACCTTGCGCTGCTGGTCGATCGGGTGGAACACGGTCCAGTCGCGGATCTCCAGGGCGGGCGCGGCGCCCGCCTCCGGCTCGTGCGGCGTCCGCTCCGGGAAGCGGTGTTCGAGGTCGCGGCCGACCATGCCGCTGATGATCCGGTCCTCGGTGGTCTCCGGGGCCTTCACGTCGAGCGTCTCGATCGTCCGCCCGTCACGCAGGATGGTCACCGAGTCGGCGACCCGCTCGATCTCGTTCAGCTTGTGCGAGATGATGATCGAGGTGATGCCCTGAGCCTTCAGCTCCAGGATGAGATCGAGGAGTTTGCCGCTGTCCTCGTCGTTCAGGGCGGCCGTCGGCTCATCCAGGATGAGCAGCTTCACCTTCTTCGACAGCGCCTTCGCGATCTCGACGAGCTGCTGCTTTCCCACGCCGATGTCGGCGACGCGGGTCTGCGGGTTCTCGTCGAGCCCGACCCGCCGCAGCAGTTCGGCGGCGTGGCGCAGCGTCTCGGTCCAGCTGATGAACCCGCGCGTGGCGTGCTCGTTGCCGAGGAAGATGTTCTCCGCGATGGAGAGGTAGGGCACCAGGGCCAGTTCCTGGTGGATGATCACGATGCCGTGGTGCTCACTGGCCCTGATGTCCTTGAAGGAGCAGACCTCTCCCTCGAAGAGGATGTCCCCCTCGTAACTGCCGCTCGGGTGAACGCCGGAGAGGACCTTCATGAGGGTCGACTTGCCGGCGCCGTTCTCGCCGCAGATGGCGTGGACCTCGCCCTGCTGGACGGTCAGAGTGACGTCCGACAGCGCCTTGACGCCGGGAAAGGTCTTGACGATCGAGCGCATTTCCAGGACGGGTCCCGCCATGGTCGTGCCTTCCAATCACTAGGAGATGGCGGTTACTTGAGGTCGCTGTCCTTGTAGTAGCCCGTGGTGACGAGCTCCTTCTCGTAGTTGCTCTTGTCGACGCTGACCGGCTGCAGCAGGTAGGCGGGGATCACCTTGGTGCCGTTGTCGTAGGTCTTGGTGTCGTTGAGCTCGGGCTTCTTGCCCTTGAGGGCCGCGTCGACCATGTTCCCGGCGACCTTCGCGAGCTGGCGGGTGTCCTTGTAGACGGTCATCGTCTGCTCGTCCGCGATGATCGACTTCACCGACGCGAGCTCGGCGTCCTGGCCGGTGACGACCGGCAGCGGCTTGCTCTTGGAGCCGTAGTCGTCCGACTTCAGCGCGGACAGGATGCCGATGGAGATGCCGTCGTAGGGCGAGAGCACGGCGTCGACCCGGGCGCTCTTGTACGACGAGGTCAGGATGTCGTCCATGCGCTTCTGGGCGGTGCCGCCGTCCCAGCGCAGGGTGGTGACCTGGTTCAGCGCGGTCTGGCCGGACTTGACGACGAGCTGCTTCTTGTCGATGTACGGCTGCAGGACCTTCATCGCGCCGCCGAAGAAGTACTTCGTGTTGTTGTCGTCGTTCGAGCCGGCGAAGAGCTCGACGTTGAACGGGCCCTTCTTGGAGCCGTCCGCGAGACCGAGCTTCTGCAGGATGTAGTTGCCCTGGAGCTCGCCGACCTTCGAGTTGTCGAAGGACGCGTAGTAGTCGACGTTCTTGGTGCCGAGGATCAGGCGGTCGTAGGAGATGACCGGGATCTTCGCGTCGGCGGCCTGCTGGAGCACGTTGTTCATCGACTTGTTGTCGATGGCCGCGATGATCAGGGCCTTCACACCCTGCGTGATCATGTTCTCGATCTGCGAGACCTGCTGGTCCGGGTCGTCCTCACCGAACGCGAGCTTGGTCTTGTAGCCCTTGGCCTCAAGGTCCTTGACCACGTTGTTGCCGTCGCCGATCCAGCGCTCGGAGGACTTCGTCGGCATCGAGATGCCGATCGTGGCTCCCTTGGTGTCTCCCGACTTGTCCTTGCTGCCGCCGTCGCTGTTCTGGCCGCAGGCGGTCAGGGTGAGGGCGAGGGAGGCTGCTCCGGCTATGGCGGTGAGTGCGGCTCTGCGGTTACGCATGATCATCATCCTTGATGTCTTGGACCGGGCTCGGTCTCGCGGAACTCGAACGCTCCGGGAGGGTGGAGAGAAGGCTGACTGAGAAGGTGTGTTGGATTGTGCGCGACTGTGTCGGCTTGTGTGAAGGGGGTTTGTGCGAACGTTATGAGGGAGTGTCGAACCGTGTGAGCACGCCGGGCAGGCGGCTGCCGAGCGGCGCCATGTCGCCGTCCGCTCCGTGCCGTGCGAGGAGGTCCAGGGCGAGCCGGCCGCGCCGCACTCTCTCCCGGGCCGTGCTCAGGGTCAGGTCCCGCAGATGGTGTCCGTACGGGTAGATCCCGGGGGTCTTGGACAACCCGAACTTCAGATAAAGCGGTGCGCCGCGCCTGATCAGCTCGGCGACCTCGTACATCCGCACGTACCCGCCGAGATCGTCGGGGGCCTCGATGTACATGTCCATGGGGGCGGCGGAGACCCGCCGGATCTCGGTGAGGTGATCGAGCGTCAGATCGCTCGGCACGTTCACCGAGTCGGCGCCGAGGTTCTCGTACACGGCGTACGAGGCCGGATTGACCGGACCGATCAGCGCCGAGACCTTGAGGGTGGTGTCGGCCGGGATGATCCCGGTGGCCCGTGCCCGGTGCAGCGTCCACAGCACGCCCTCGTCCGCGACGAGCAGGCACTTGACGCCCAGTTCCGTCGCCCGGACGGCGTCCTCGACACAGCCGGCCACGGCGTCGTGGCCGCGGGCACGCAGCCCGCCGCCACGCGAGTCGGTACGGACCGAGGCGCCTATGTCCCAGGTGCCGCGCGGGCCGGTGAACAGGCAGAGCTCGATGTCGCGTTCACCGGTGGCCTCGACCATCTCGGTGATCTCGGCGTCGGTCAGCATCCAGACGCCGCTGCCCTGACTGATCCGGTGGATCGGCACGTCGAGCCGCGAGGACTCCTTCAGGACCACGGCGAGCGCCTCGGGCCCCTCCACGGAGGGAACCTCGGTGCGCCAGCGACCGCCTCCGGGGAAGGTGTGCGGCGAGGCGTCGGCGGGGGAGAGGGCGGGCGCGCCCAGGCCGAGCGCGGCGAGTGCCTGCTCACCGGGTCGACGGGCTGCCGTAGGGGAGGCGTCGGTCACGAGCTGTCCTTCATGTTCGATATTTCGGGCAAGGTTCGCGGCGATGGGTGTGCGGGGGCCCGGAGTACGCCGGTACGGAGCCGTCAGGGATCCCCGTACCGGCGTACGGCTCGGGTGGCGGTCACGGCTTCAGCAGGACCTTTCCGACCTTGGGATCACCGGACCCCACCAGCTCGATGGCCTCGGGGAAGGCGGAGAGCGGCAGCTCGTGCGTCACCAGCGGCGACGGGTTCAGCAGACCGGCGCCGAACACCCGCACCGTGTGCGCCCAGGCCTCCGGCGGCGCCCCGAACACGGTGTGCACCTCCAGCTGCCGTACGACGAGATCGGTCGGGTCGAGTCCCTCGGCACCCGGCGCCGGGATCCCCGTCAGGACCAGGCGTCCGCCGCGCCGCAGCAGGGAGGCGGCGGTGCGCGCGGCGGACGCGGACCCGGCGGTCTCGATGACGACGTCGAAGTCGGCGGGCAGTTCCTGGTCCCTGGTACGGAAGTCGGTGGCGCCGAAGTCCTTCGACAGCGCGGCCCGGTCCGGGCGGGTGCCCACCACGAGCAGCTCGGCCGGGGAACCCGCCTTCAGGAACTGCACGGCGAACATCCCGAGCGTTCCGGTGCCCACCACGGCCACGCGCTCACCGGGCCGCGCGTTCGCCTTGAGCGCGGCCGCCGCGATGCAGGCGGCCGGTTCGAGCAGGGCGGCGGCGGTCAGATCGGCGTCGTCGGGCAGGACGTGGAGCAGTCGCGCCGGGAGCGTCAGCGTGCTCGCCATCGCGCCGGGCCGGGTGAAACCGGTCTCCTCGTACCCGGCCGTGCACAACGTTGTCTCACCCGCGTGGCAACGGTCGCAGACCTGGCAGTTGCGGAAGCCCTCACCGACGACCTTGCGGCCGACCAGTGTCCCGGGGACACCGGCGCCGACCTCCTCGACGGTCCCGGACCACTCGTGACCCGGGGTGAGGGGGTAGCGGACGTACCCCTCGGGCCGGTTGCCCTGGTAGACCTCGCGGTCGCTGCCGCAGATGCCGACCGCGTGCACCCGCACGAGCGCCTCGCCCGCCGACGGCCGCCGCGGCTCGTGCGCGGTCAGCCGGTGCTCGCCAGGACCCTCGACGACGACCGCGGTGCTCACTGAGCCCCCTTGGGCTTGCGCTGCTCCCAGCCGTCGGCCCACAGGTCGAACCGGGCCTGCTGCTGGGGGAACTCGGCCGCCGCGTCGACGTCCAGCTCGACGCCGAGACCGGGCTCGTGGGACAGCTCGAAGTAGCCGTCGACGACCTGCGGGGCGCCCTTCACGACCTTCTTGATCTCCGCGTCCGCGAAGTCGTTGAAGTGCTCCAGGATCTTGAAGTTCGGCGAGGTGAAGCCGACCTGGAGGGAGGCGGCGGTCAGCACCGGGCCGCCGACGTTGTGCGGCGCGACCAGGACGTAGTGCGCCTCGGCGGTGGCGGCGAGCTTGCGGGTCTCCCAGATGCCGCCGATGTGGCCGACGTCGGGCTGGATGATGTCGACCGCCTGGCTCTCGAAGAGCTCGCGGAACTCGATGCGGTCATGGATCCGTTCACCCGTGGCGACCGGGATGTCGACCTTGGCTGCCACCTTCTCCAGCGCCTTGAGGTTCTCCGGCGGCACCGGCTCCTCCAGCCACGCGGGCTTGAAGGGCGCGAGCTCGTGGGCGAGCCGGACGGCGGTGGACGGCGAGAAGCGGCCGTGCATCTCCAGCATCAGCTCGGTGTCGGGCCCGATCGCGTCGCGCACCGCCTCGATGAGCGACACCGAGTAGAGGGTGGCCTCGTGGTCGAGCTCGAAGTGGCCGGTGCCGAAGGGGTCGATCTTGAGGGCCTTGTAGCCCCGCGCGACGACCTCCTGCGCGGCCTTGTGGTAGGCCTCCGGGGTCCGTTCGGTGGTGTACCACCCGTTGGCGTACGCCTTGACCTTGTCGGTCACCTTGCCGCCGAGAAGCTGCCAGACCGGCACCCCGAGCGCCTTGCCCTTGATGTCCCAGCAGGCCATCTCGATGACCGCGATGCCGGACATCACGATCTCGCCGGCACGGCCGTAGTCGCCGTACTTCATCCGGCGGACCAGGTCCTCGACGGCGAACGGGTCGGAGCCGAGAATATGGTTGGCCTGCGCCTCGTGCAGATAGCCGAGCAGCGCGTCGGTGTGGCCCAGCATGCGGGTCTCGCCGACCCCGGTGATGCCCTCGTCGGTGTGCACCTGGACGTAGGTCAGGTTCCGCCAGGGTGTCCCGACCACGTGTGTGGTGATTCCCGTGATGCGCACGGCAGATGCCCCCTGTGCTTTCAGCTCTGTTCGAAATTTCGTCACACGTTCGAAATGCTGGCGTGACAGTAAGGACGTGGCGCCGCGAGTGTCAATGGGTCGGGCGCATAACGGTTTCGATGAGATGGGCGCAGGATGGCGGGGAATGTTCGGGGGTGTCTCCATCTGTCGTACCGGAACCTAGGATTCCGCACAGAACATTCACAACTGCGCCTAGGAACGTTACCCACGGCGAACTTAGTCTTCCCGCGTCATGGACTACTGCCACGTGTGCCGCAGGCACCTCAACGGCGCCCTCGCCTGTCCTGGGTGCGGCACTCCGGTCGAAGCACTCGACGCGGATGCGGAGGACGCCGACGCGCGCCCCGAGGCGGGCGCCGACGCCGACGCGTACGACGGCGGGGACGACGACACCGAGGACGACGACGAGGAGCGCTCCGGGCGGGCCGCCGCCCGGCGGCGCGGCCGGAGTCGCGGCCGGGACGCCGGGAGCCCGAGCGGCCCGCAGGGCCCGGCCGCTCCGGCCGGTACCAGCCGGCGCGACCGCAAGGCCGCCGCGCACCGCCGGCGCCGTCGCCGCACCCTGTTCGTCGCGGTGGGCTTCGTCCTCGCGGCCGCCGGTCTGAGTCTCGCCGAACTCGGCGTCGACGCACCCGGGTTGGGCCCCGGGCCCACCGTGGCCGACGGTGAGTCGCCGGACGGTTCCGCCTCGGCGAAGGCGACCACCCACGTGAAGAAGGATCCGTCCGACCGAGCCAGCGCCTCGGCGAGCAGTACGCCCGACGCCTCGGCGTCGCCCTCCGGTTCCGCCTCCGCGTCCCCCTCCGTGTCCGCCTCGGTGACGATCGAGGAGAGTGCCGGCGGCGAACAGTCGGCGACCGCGGGCACGCTCCCGGGCCGCTTCACCTCGGCCCCGGCGGTCTCCTCGCCTCCCCGGACGTCGGCGCCCGCCACAGCGGCACCGACGGCCTCGGCCCCCGGATCGGACCCCTCACCGTCGGAGACGTGCGACCGCTTCCTGTGGTGGTGCAGCTGAAGCCCGCCGTCGTGCACCGGGACCCGCACCGGCCCCGGCACGGCAACGGCGGGGCGACGCCCGGCTCTTGAGGCGGTCGCGCGACGGTCCCCGTTCCGGGACATCCCCGGCGATTCCACCCGCCGCCCATCGGTGAACCGCGGCGGCCGTCCCCGGACGCCGACAGCCTCGACCACCCCTGCGAGCCACCGCCCCGCACCACGAGCCGCAACGCGCCACCACGCCGCGATGCGTTCCGTTTCCCGAGCCGCGATCGGTTCCGTTTCCCGCGCCGCGATCGGTGACGGTTCCTGCGCGGTGACGTGCTGGGTGTCCCGCGCGGCGATGTGCTGTGGTCCCTGCCCGTTGACGTGCTGCGTTTTCCGCGCGGTGAGGCCCTGCGGTCCGCCCTGCGATGCGCTGACTCCCGGGAGGTGACCCACGACGTTCCCGCCGGTGTGCTGCCGGTGTGCTGCCGGTCCGCTGCCGGTCTGCCGCACCGCCGGTCCATCTTCGCGTCGACGCGCCGCACCGCTGCCGCGCCGCCGGTCTCTGTCGCGCCGGTCTGCCGCGCATTGCCGCCGGCCCCCGGTCGCACCGCCGTGCTGACGCCGCGCGGACCCTCAGCCCGCCGCGCGACCGCCGTGCGGGCCTCAGCCCGCCGTGCCGTCCGTGCCCAGCATGCGGCGCAGCAGGTCGCGCAGGGTCAGGCGTTCCTCGTCCGAGAGTTCCGCGAGGGGTTCGCGGGCGAAGTTCAGTGAGTCGCGCAGGCCGCAGGCGACGCCGCGCCCCTCGGCCGTCGCCGCGGCCAGTTTCACCCGGCGGTCCGCCGGGTCGGGGCGACGCTCCACCAGGCCCCGCGCCTCCAGCCGGTCCACGATCCCCGTCACGTTCGACGGCTCGCACTTCAGCTGCTGCGCCAGGCGCCGCATCGGCAGCGGCTCCAGCGAGAGCAGGCTCAGCAGCCGCGCCTGCGCACCGGTGAGGGCGTGCTCGGCGGCGGCGTCCTCGTACTCGTCGTGGTAGCGGGCCACGACCGTGCCGATCAGCTCGACGACCTCCATGGTCAAAGGGTCGATCCGCGGTCTCTTATGGGTGGCCATGCCTCCGAGCGTACCGCGTTACTTGACATCATGAAATATTCAGGCGCATGGTTGTTTTAGGTACTGAAGTATTAGAGCCGCTCGCCGGTCACCGTGAAAGGCGCACCTCATGTCCGAGACCCCCCAGCTTCCCTCCGTCGGCCGCGCATGGCACCTCGTCAGCCGTCCGGTCGGCTGGCCCGAGCCCGCGGACTTCGCCCTGGTCGAGGCCGAGGTCCCGCAGCCGGGTCCGGGCGAGGTCCTGGTGCGGAACAGCTATGTGTCCGTCGACCCGTACATGCGCGGCCGTATGAGCGCCGCCAAGTCCTACGTCGCCCCCTTCGAGCTGGGCAAGACCATGCAGGGTGGCGCGGTCGGCGAGGTCATCGCCTCGAACGCCGAGGGCGTCGACGTCGGCGACCACGTGCTGCACTTCTTCGGCTGGCGCGAGTACGCCGTCGTCGACGCCAAGCAGGCCGTCAAGGTGGACCCGGAGGCCGCGCCGCTGTCGACGTACCTCGGCGTCCTCGGCATGACCGGCCTCACCGCCTACGCCGGCCTCCTGCGCACCGCCTCCTTCAAGGAGGGCGACTCCGTCTTCGTGTCCGGCGCCGCCGGTGCCGTCGGCAGCCAGGTGGGCCAGATCGCCCGGCTCAAGGGTGCCTCGCGCGTCATCGGCTCCGCGGGGTCCGACGAGAAGGTCAAGCTGCTCGTGGAGGAGTACGGCTTCGACGCCGCCTTCAACTACAAGAACGGCCCGGTCTCCCAGCAGCTGCGCGAGGCCGCCCCCGACGGCGTCGACGTCTACTTCGACAACGTGGGCGGCGACCACCTGGAGGCGGCCATCGGCTTGCTGAACCGGGACGGCCGCATCGCGATCTGCGGCATGATCTCCGTCTACAACAGCACCGAGCCCGTCCCCGGCCCGAAGAACCTGGCCCGCCTGATCCAGACCCGCGGCCGGATCCAGGGCCTCCTCGTCGGCGACCACTACGACCTCCAGAAGGAGTTCGTCCAGGAAGTCGGCGGCTGGATCCGTTCCGGTGAGCTGAAGTACTCCGAGACGGTCGTGGAGGGCATCGAGAACAACCTGGAGGCTTTCTTCGGCGTCCTGCGCGGCGACAACATCGGAAAGATGATCGTCAAGCTCTGATCTGTCGCTGGACTTCCGGCATACGGTAACTTCTTTCCGAAGTCGTCGGGATCGTGGGCGCGAGTCGCGGCGGACCAAGGAGGAACGCACCGTATGTCCATCCAGCAGACCGACGTCCTGTACACGGCCGTCGCCACCGCCGAGAACGGCCGCGACGGCCGGGTCGCCACCGACGACGGCAGGCTCGACGTCGTCGTCAACCCGCCCGAGGAGATGGGCGGAAGCGGCGCCGGAACCAACCCGGAGCAGCTCTTCGCCGCCCGGTACAGCGCCTGCTTCCAGGCGCCCTCGGCGTCGTCGCACGCCAGGAGAACGCCGACGTCTCCGGCTCGAAGGTCACCGCGAAGGTCGGCATAGGCAGGAACGACGACGGCTTCGGGCTCGTCGTCGAGATCTCCGCGGTGATCCCGAACGTCGACGCCACCACCGCCCGCGCGCTCCTGGAGAAGGCCCACCAGGTCTGCCCGTACTCGAAGGCGACCCGCGGCGACATCACCGTGACGCTTGCCTGACGGCGCTCGTTGCACACGGCGGAGGCCGCACCCCGGGAC
>NZ_JBHWVI010000196.1:0-16955 GCF_042737005.1 Streptomyces sp. NPDC060027 | reverse complement strand
TGCGATGTCCGCTGGGGGTGCAAGATTCAGCCCCTCCGGCGTTTGAGGAGCGGGGCTTGGGGGGGAGCCCCAGGGGTGGGAAGGGTAGGGGTGGAGGGGGCGAAGGAAGGCTTGGCTCGGGTGGGCTAGTCCTGGGGGGCCAGGTGGGCGGGGAAGCCGCCGGTGGCCACCGGGCCCCAGCGCGTCGGGGTGACGCGGATGATCGACTTGGCCTGCTTGCGCATGGCTTCTCGGTACTCGTCCCAGTCGGGGTGCTCACCGGCGATGTTCCGGTAGTACTCGACGAGCGGCTCGACGGAGTCGGGGGAGTCGAGGACCTCGGCCGTGCCGTCGATCTGGACCCAGGGGCCGTTCCACTCGTCGCTGAGGACGATGAGGCTGACCCGGTCGTCCCGCTTGGCGTTACGCGTCTTGGCACGCTCGGGGTACGTCGAGACGACGATGCGCCCCGAGTCGTCGACGCCGCAGGTGAGCGGGGAACCCTGGGGGCCGCCGTCGGCCCGGCGGGTGAGCAGGACGGCCCGGTGCCGGGGGCGCACGAAGTCCAGCAACTCGTCCAGGGAGACAGAGGTGTTCGTCGCGATGTCGGGTGCCATGCGATCAGCCTAGGCCGCGTGCCCCGGAGCCGCCCGCGGGCTGAGCCGGTGGGCGGCACCGGACCCGATCGGAGCAGCTAAAGTGCTGTTCGTCCTGTGCTCGCAGTCAGGAATGTGCTGCGGAGCTCTCCTGCGCATGGCCGTATGGCCGTGCATGCCGAAGAGGTTCGTGGTGGCTGCGTCCGAGTTTTCTGAATTGCCCCGTTGTGCTACGGGTTTCGAGCTGGCTGATGCCCTGATGGCCGCCGCACAGCAGTTGCACGAGACGGAAAGTACCCACAGCACCCTGCGCACCGCCGTCCGGCTGGCCGTCCACATCCTGCCCGGTGCCGAGCACGCCGGGATCTCCGTCATCGAGCGCGACGCCCGCCGGCAGACCCTGGCCTGGACGGACGAGGTCGTCCGTTCCGCCGAGGCCCTGACGGCGGACCGCGACCGTCCCCCGTACTGGAGCCGGCTCTGGACGACGCCGGTGGCTGGGATCGAGGACAGCTCCTCGGCCGAGGAGGACGGGGAGCTCGGGCTGTCGGGCCTCGGGCTGAGATCGGTGCTGTCGATGCGGCTGCGGGCCGACCAGCGCCGGCTCACCGTCCTGACGGCGTACGCGCGCAAGCCCCGCGTCTTCGACGAGTCGGCCACCCGGATCGGCCGGCTGTTCACCGCGCATGTCAGCATCGCCCTGGACTCGGTGACCATGCGCGAGCAGCTCACCGAGGCGATGCGCACCCGGGATCTGATCGGGCAGGCCACGGGCATCCTCATGGAGCGGCTCGACATCGACGCGTCCGAGGCCTTCGACAGCCTTGTGCGGACCTCCCAGCGGGAGAACATCAAGCTCCGTGACCTGGCCCGGCGGATCGTGGACGCCAGTGCGGGCGAGTAGCCGGGTGAGGCGCGCTCACGCCGCAGGCAGCGCGTCTCCCTGCACCGCCTGGATGTCCAACTCCACCTTCAAGGTCGTACCGATGGCGGAGATACCCGCCTGGACGACCTGGTTGTAGTGCATGGCGAAGTCCTCGCGGTGGAGTTCGGCGGTCGCGCGGAACGCGGCGCGGGTGCCGCCCCAGGGGTCGGCGCCGGTGCCGAGGTGGGCGAGGTCCAGGTCGACGGGACGTACGACGCCGTGCAGGGTGAGTTCGCCGTGCACGGTCCAGCGGTCGGAACCGGCCGGTGCCAGGCCCGTCGAACGGTAGGTGATCCGCGGGTACTTCTCGATGTCCAGGAAGTCCGGTGACTTCAGGTGGGTGTCGCGCATGCCGTTGCCGGTGTCGATCGAGGCGGCCGTGATCGTCGCCTCGACGCGGGACGCGGCCACGTCGTCGGGGGCGATCTCGATGCGGCCCGCGAAGTCCGTGAAGCGGCCGTGCACGCTGGAGATGCCCAGGTGCCGCGCGACCACACCGATCGAGGAGTGTGCCGGGTCGATGGTCCAGGGTCCCGGCGGGGGCAGCTCGGTGCCGCCCCGGCGGGCCAGCGTCACCTGGCCGACCTCGGCACGGCCCGCCGCCGTGACGATCGCTCCGGCCGCGGCGGGCGCGTACCCGAGAGCGGTCACGATTACCGTGTACGCGCCGGGTTCGAGGTTCGTGGTGTCGTGCACGGCTCCTTCGGTGTCCGCCTCGGCCCGCAGCACCTGCGCGCCGGTCGTGTCGGTCACCGTGACGACCGCGTGCGACACGGCCCATCCGTCCCGTGTACGGATCCTCGCGGTCAGTCCCATGGCAGTAACTCCTTGCGATGCGGCAAATGAAAACCGGCCCGTGGGGGGCGCACCTCCGCTCAGAGCGCGCGCATCCCCACGGGCCGGGGCTCGGACTACTCGCCGGGGTGGGCGAGTTCGATCTCGTGGTCGTCCACGCCACGGCCGCCGACGGTCAGCGCGGTCGCCACCGGCGGATAGCCCGCCGCGATGACGGTGTACTCGCCGCCGTCCAGGTCGGTGAAGGCGTAGGCGCCGTCGGTGCCGGTCCTGGCCGTGCCGACCACGTTGCCGGCCGCGTCCACGAGCGTCACGCGGGCGTCAGACAGGGGGCCGTGCGGCGCCCGTACGACACCCTGGACCTGGGCGCCCGAGTCGAGGTCGACCTCGATCCGGGTGACCCCGGCGCCGCCGACCTCGACGGGCAGCGCCCGCGGCCGGTGACCCGCGGCGTTCACCGCGACCGTCACGACGCCGGGCACCAGTTCGGCGAAGGCGAACTCGCCCTGCTCACCGGTGGTTCCGGAGGCCAGCACATCACCGCGGACGTCGGTCACGATCACCATCGCGTCCTTGACCGGGTCGCCGCCCTCGGCGGCCCGGACGACACCGCTCAGCCCGCTGGTGCCGCTCAGCAGGATGTCGTACGCGAGCGGCTCGTCGTTCACGACGATCGTCGAGGCCTGCGGCTGGAAGCCGTCGGCGGAGGCGATCAGGACGTAGGAGCCCACACCGGGCGCGTCCACCGCGTAGGAACCGTCGGTCTGTGCGACCGAGCGGCCGAGCTGCCGTCCCGCCGGTGAGATCAGCGTGACCGCGGCCTGCGGAACGGGCGCGCTCTCGGCGCCGCGGACCTGACCGTGCACCGTGATGCCGCCGGACGCGGGCTGCGCGGTGCCCTCCCTCGTCGCGGTGGCGACGGCGGCGAGCCGCCGCGTGCCCTCGGTGGCCGCCTCGGTGGTGGCGACGGCCGGGGCGAGGGCCGCGGTGGCCGCGGCCTCGACGGCTTCGGCGACGGGAGCCTCGGTGACCGGTTCCCCGGACTTCTCCGCGGCGGCCTGCGCCAACGCGCCGGACGTCCGCAGCGGGACCTCCTTGATGAACAGCACGATGAGGAAGGCGATCAGCGCCATGCCCGCGGCGATCAGGAAGACGTCCGCGATGCCGTGGCCGTACGCGCTCTCCATCACGGTGCGCAGCGGCGCGGGCAGCTTGTCCATGTCCGGGATGCTGGAGCTGGAGTCCGAACCCGAGCCCAGGGAGGCGTACTTGGGGCCGAGGTCGGTCAGCCCGTCCTTCACGTAGTCGGTGATCCGGTTGGCCATGACCGCGCCGAGCGCGGAGACGCCGATCGCACCACCGAGGGAACGGAAGAACGTCACGGTGGAGCTCGCCGCGCCCAGGTCGGACGGCGCCACCTGGTTCTGCGTGGAGAGCACCAGGTTCTGCATCATCATGCCGATGCCGAGGCCCAGCAGCGCCATGAAGATCGCGATGTGCCAATAGGTCGTGTCGTAGCGGATGGTGCCGAGGAGGCCGAGGCCCGCGGTGACCAGGAAGCCGCCGCTGACCAGCCAGTACTTCCACCGTCCGGTCTTGGTGATGACCTGACCGGAGACCGTGGAGGAGACGAACAGGCCGGCGATCATCGGGATCGTCATGACACCGGACATCGTCGGGGACTTGTCCCGCGCCAGCTGGAAGTACTGGCTGAAGAAGACGGTGCCGGTGAACATCGCGACACCCACGAAGAGCGAGGCGAGGGAGGAGAGGGTGATGGTGCGGTTGCGGAACAGCCGCAGCGGGATGATCGGCTCGCTCGCCCTGGACTCGACGAGGACGAACAGCAGTCCGAGGACGATCGCGCCCGCGATCATCGTGTACGTCTGCCACGAGACCCAGTCGTACTTGTCACCGGCGAAGGTGACCCAGAGCAGCAGCAGCGAGACCGCGGCGGAGATGAAGAACGCGCCGCCCCAGTCGACCTTCACGTCCCGCTTCACGACGGGCAGGTGCAGGGTCTTCTGCAGCACGATCAGCGCGATGATCGCGAACGGCACACCGACGTAGAAGCACCAGCGCCAGCCGAGCCAGCTGGTGTCGGTGATGACACCGCCGAGCAGCGGGCCGCCTACGGTTGCGACGGCGAACGTCGCGCCCAGGTAGCCGGAGTAGCGCCCGCGCTCACGCGGGGAGATCATCGCGGCCATCACGATCTGGGCGAGCGCGGACAGACCGCCGACGCCGACGCCCTGCACCACACGGCATGCGATGAGCATGCCGGGGTTCTGGGACAGGCCGGCGGCGGCCGATCCCAGTACGTAGATGATGAGGGCTATCTGTACGAGCGCCTTCTTGCTGTACAGGTCGGAGAGCTTGCCCCACAGAGGCGTGGTCGCGGTCATGGCCAGCAGCGAGGCCGTGACGACCCAGGTGTAGGCGGACTGGCCGCCGCCCAGGTCGCCGATGATCTCGGGGAGCGCGTTGGTGACGATCGTCGACGACAGGATCGCGACGAACATGCCGAGCAGCAGCCCGGAGAGCGCCTCCATGATCTGCCGGTGCGTCATCGGAGCGCCGTCGGCGACGCCTCCGTGCTTGGCGTGAGAGCCCCGCACACCGGCTGGTGTGGTCGTTGCCATGCGGTTCCTTTTCTTACGTACTTACGCGGGTGTACGGGTGGTCAGTTCTGATACGTCTGTCGCATACGGGGGAGGGTGCGCGAGCGTCCGCTGCGTGGAGCGGCAGTCGCCGAAGCTCTCGCGCAGCCGGCCCATCAGCTCGATGAGCAGTCCGACCTCGTCCTCGGACCAGTGGCTCAGCCGGTCGGCGAGCAGCCGCGATGTGCGCAGGGAGAGCTCGTCGAGCTGCTCCTGGCCGGCGTCGGTGAGGCGCAGGATGCGTGAGCGCTTGTCGGCCGGGTCGGGGGACCGTTCTATCCAGCCCCGGTCGGCGACATGCGCGACATGCCGGCTGGTCACCGACATGTCCACGGACAGCAGCTCCGCGAGCCTGCTCATCCGCATCTCGCCGTACCGGCCGAGCAGCGTGAGCACGGCGGCGGAGCCCCCGGAACAGTCGGGCGGCAGGATCCGTCCCATGTCCCTCTTCACGGCACCGATGGCACTGAGCTGACGAGCCAATTCCTCGTACTGCGCCTGCTCGGCCACCGCACCTCCCGTATTCGTTGCTTGGGGCAACCATAAAAGCAGTTGGTTGCCGCAGGCAAACGAGTTCGGTGCTTCAGGGATAAAAACTTGGCAAAGGCAAGCATTGGCGAATGTAAATACGCAGGTGAGGGGTGGTGGTCGCTCTGTCGTTTGCGGTGGTCGGTCTTTCGTTCGCCGGGTGGCGCGTCCGGCCCGGTGGTCGCGTCACCCGCGAGGTCCGGTCCGGGATGGGATGCGGAAGACAGGAGGGACCGGCCCGGGGGGTCTCGCGGGGTGCGCGGGGGTGCGCGGGGTGAGTTCTCGCGAGACCCCCGGCCGGTGAGAGGTCAGGGCGGGCACGGCGACGGGTGAGCGCCGGTGTGAAGGCGCCTCGCGGTCGGTGTGAAGGCGCGTCGTGAGCCGTGTGAAGGCCTGTCGCGATCGGTGCGAAGGCCCGTCGCGATCGGTGTGAAGGGGAACCCTGCACTTGGGCAGCCCCCGTGTATTCGCTAGGGTCCTGGCCTATGGCAAACACCCAGGGCCCCGAGGGCAACTACGACCCCGCGGGCAGCACCCAGATGTTCCGTGCGTTCGTCGACGAGGCCCCTCAGGGCCGGCAGCAGCAGGCGGCCGCTCCCGCGGGTCCCCGCGTGGGTCTGATCATCGGCATCGTCGTCGCCGTCGTGGTCGTCGCCGCGGTGGCCTGGCTCGCGCTCAAGTAGCCGGGCGGGGCCGCGCCCTACTTCCACCGGACGGACACGTCCCGTGTCTCGATGTGCATGCCCAACGGCACGCGCCACGCGTCGACGCACACCGTCCAGGTCCCGCTCTTCCCCGCGCCGGCGGCGATCGGCGCGGGAAGGGCCCCGGTCGACCCGATCGTCGCCCAGTCGATCCCGAGCGACCCGATGATGTGCGTCCCGAACGTCACCGTGCCCGAACGCACCGCTGTACCACCGGTGTTGCGGAAGGAGACGGTCACCTTCTCGCACCACCGATGATCGGCGGCCGCGCGCGAGGTCCCGCTCACGCCGAGTACGGCAGGCCCGGCGCTCGCCGTGGCCCCGGGCGCGGACGGCGTGGAGGGGTGCCCCGAACTCCCGCCCGTACGGCCGGAGTCGCCGCCGGAGGACGCGGAGGACCCGCCACCGGAGGATGACGAGGACCCGCCGGCGGCGCCGCTCCCCGTGTCTCCCCGACCACCGTCGCCGGTACCCGGACCACCCGCGCCTCCCGGACCACCGGCAGGCGCGTCCGAGCCCTCCGCGTCACCGGCGCCGCCTGCCGGGAGCGAGCCCGGATCGCCGGTGGCCGCCTTCCCGGTGCCGGAACTCCCCTTGCCTCCCGCGGCGTTGGAGGCGTCCGCGGCCGCGCCGTGCAGCGGCACCAGAGACACCTCGCCCGAAGGTGCCACCGCGGCCCCCGACGCCCGTGGAGAGCCGCCCGCGGCCCCGACGGCGACATAGCCGCCGCCCCTTCCGTCGCTCGCGCACGCGGCCAGCGCTCCGCCCAGACACAGCACGGCCGCCGAGGCACCCACCAGGGCACCTCGGCGACCGCGTATCGACTCGTGACGCATCGCGCCAGTGTGGCTGACGATCCGTCAATTATGAACCCCGCGTGGGGCGGTCAGTCGGAGATGAGGCCTTCCCGCAGCTGGGCCAGGGTGCGGGTGAGGAGACGGGAGACGTGCATCTGCGAGATGCCGACCTCCTCGCCGATCTGCGACTGGGTCATGTTCGCGAAGAAGCGGAGCATGATGATCCGGCGCTCGCGGGGCGGCAGCTTGGCGAGCAGCGGCTTGAGCGACTCGCGGTACTCCACGCCCTCCAGGGCGGTGTCCTCGTAGCCGAGGCGATCCGCGAGGGAGCCCTCGCCGCCGTCGTCCTCCGGGGCGGGCGAGTCGAGCGACGACGCCGTGTACGCGTTGCCGACGGCGAGGCCGTCGACCACGTCCTCCTCGGACACCCCGAGAACGGCGGCGAGTTCGGCGACCGTCGGCGACCGGTCGAGCTTCTGCGAGAGCTCGTCGCTGGCCTTGGTGAGGGCGAGCCGCAGCTCCTGGAGGCGCCGCGGAACGCGGACGGACCAGGACGTGTCACGGAAGAACCGCTTGATCTCGCCGACGACCGTCGGCATCGCGAAGGTCGGGAACTCGACGCCGCGTTCGCAGTCGAAGCGGTCGATCGCCTTGATCAGGCCGATGGTGCCGACCTGGACGATGTCCTCCATCGGCTCGTTGCGGGAGCGGAAGCGGGCCGCCGCGTACCGGACGAGCGGGAGGTTGAGCTCGATGAGGGTGTCCCGGACGTAGCCACGCTCCGGGCTGTTCTCGGCGAGTGCGGCGAGCCGCAGGAAGAGGGAGCGGGACAGGGTCCGGGTGTCGATGGCGCCCGAGGACTCGGGTACCAGAACGGCTTCCGGGGCCTCGGCGGCAGGGACATCGTGAAGCGCGGCGTGCGCCTCGGGCGCTGCGTCGCTCTTCGTGAGCGTGAGCACCTTCGAGCTGCCCTGATCTGCGGACATGCCACCCCCTTTGGGTCGCGGACGGTCGCGGCAATCGCTCCCGTCGGAGGAACGCAGCCTCCACCTGAATACCGGAGGCGAGGCCGCGGCAAACGCGCTTCCGGAAGAATGTCACATGTCGGCAACACGCTGTAGTGACATGTCGACATGGAGAGGGTGGATCGGCCCTGGAAAAAGGGGGTCTGACGGTTTTTCAGCGCTGAAACGACAGAAAATGCGAGCTTGAGCGATTCGCTCTTTTCGGTTACGCCTCGATCCTGTTTGCGGATCGAAGACGCGCGAAGCTGCGGGCGAGGAGCCTTGACACATGCATCTGGGAGACTCCCAGCTCGGCGCTGATCTGCGACTGGGTGAGGTTGCTGTAGTAGCGCAACAGCAGGATCCGCTGCTCCCGTTCGGGCAGTTGTACGAGCAAATGCCGTACGAGGTCGCGGTGTTCGACTCCGTCGAGCGCGGGGTCCTCGTAGCCGAGACGGTCGAGCAGTCCGGGCAGTCCGTCGCCCTCCTGGGCCGCTTCGAGGGAGGTCGCGTGGTACGAACGTCCCGCCTCGATGCAGGAGAGCACCTCCTCCTCGGAGATGCGCAGCCGTTCGGCGATTTCCGCGGTGGTGGGCGAGCGCCCGAAGGCGGTCGTCAGGTCCTCGGTCGCGCTGTTCACCTGCACCCACAGCTCGTGCAGCCGGCGCGGTACGTGGACCGTGCGAACGTTGTCACGGAAGTACCGCTTGATCTCGCCGACGACCGTCGGCATCGCGAAGGTGGGGAACTGTACGCCGCGGTCCGGGTCGAAGCGGTCGATCGCGTTGATCAGGCCGATGGTGCCGACCTGGACCACGTCCTCCATCGGCTCGTTGCGCGAGCGGAAGCGGGCCGCCGCGTACCGGACGAGCGGGAGGTTCGCCTCGATGAGGGCGCCGCGGACCCGGTGGTGCGCGGGGGTGCCCGGCTCCAGCGTCTTGAGTTCGCCGAAGAGCACCTGGGTGAGGGCCCGGGTGTCGGCGCCGCGCCGCCGCTCGTGCGTGACCTCCTGGATCGGCGCGGGGCCGGGTGCGGGGTCCGACACGGGGTCCGGCGCGGGGCCGGGTGCGGGATCCGAGGTGGGGCTGGGTGCGGGATCGGACGTGGGGCCGGCTTCCGGGCTGGGGGAGGGGCCGGGGCTCGTCGGGGCATGCGTCGAGGCGCTCGGTGCGGCGTTCGGTGCCGTGGTCTGTGCCGGGGGTGAGGCCGGGGCCGGGGCGGGCGTGAGGGCCGGTGCCGGGGCCGTGGCCGGGGCTTCCTCCTGGGGCGGCGCAGTACTGGCCGACACGGTCAACGCCACCTCTTCATTCGTCAACGATCCGTCGACGTATCCGTCAACTCATCCGTCAAAAGCGGTCATAGCATCACAAGACATGTGCACTGTGTGCAAGCACCGCATAATGCCGTGTTGGAGCCGAGTTGGAGGCGATGTGGGCCGTAGGACGGTGAAAACCCCTGACCGGTTGAGGTCAGGGGCCGGGGAAGAGCGTGCGATCAAGAACGATCAGAACGGGTAATCGGCGATCACCCACGTGGCGAACTCGCGCCAGAGCGCGACGCCGGCCTGGTGCGCCGGGTGCTCCAGGTAACGCTTGAGGGCGTCGGTGTCCTCGACGGCGGAGTTGATCGCGAAGTCGTACGCGATGGGCCGGTCGGTGATGTTCCAGTCGCACTCCCAGAACCGCAGCTCCGGGATCTGCCCGCCGAGCGCGCGGAAAGCGGCGACGCCCTCGACGACGCGGGGCTCGTCGCGCCGGACACCGTCGTTGAGCTTGAAGAGGACCAGATGGCGGATCAAGGACACTCCCTGGTGGTGCGGTTCTCTGCTCGGTCGCGCCCTCGCCCGGTCACACCCGCTCGGCGTGGGGCGCGCGGAATCCCTGCCGCGCGGGCCCGTCCCGCGGGCTCCGTCGTGCGGGACCCTGCCGTGAGGGCGCCGGCGCCGGGCGTCAGTTCTGGGCTCCGTCGGCGATCCAGCTCATGAAGTCGCCGACGGCCTGAGCGGCGCTCGATATGCCCTCGAAGCCTATCTGGACGTAATCGGCGGCCTTTGCCGGATCCGTGATGATCACGTAGAGCACGAAGACCACGAGTATGTAGATGGCGATCTTCTTCGAATTCACCGCCATCGCGGCCTCCCCTGTGACTGCTGCGCCCGGTGGGCCCCCTGTTGCCGGCGGTGAGTGTAACCTTCACGCCGCCTTTAGGGACCAACGGCCCGCTGGTCGAGGTCTTTTGCCGGGCCGGAGCGGCGCTCCGGCGGCGCAGGATGGAAGGGAGCCCCGGCGGAATCGTCAGGAGTCCACGGGGCCTGGAGGGACCTCACTGCGGGGTCCTCGCCGCAGGCTTCCCCCCGAGACGGCGGCGTGGACTTGTGGGTCCTTCCCATCGGGGGAAGCGGCGTCCCCCGTTGGCGCCGCTTCCCCCGTCCTCCGCGGGAGCGGAGGACCCTTGAGGGTGCGGAAAGCCCCGGCGACTGAGCGGCGCCGGGGCTCTTCCGTACCCGGAGCCGTACGAGGTCCCCGCGTCCGGAACGTACGAAGGCTCCGCCCCCGGAACGCACGAAGGGCCCCGTCTTTCGACGAGGCCCTTCAGAAGCGGTAGCGGAGGGATTTGAACCCTCGGTGACTTGCGCCACACTCGCTTTCGAGGCGAGCTCCTTCGGCCGCTCGGACACGCTACCGAGGGAGACCCTACCCCAAGGTGGGCCGTGGTCTGAAATCCGTTTCGGCGGCTCCGGACCTTCCGTGCGGGACGTGGCCGGACGTCGGGTCGGTGCTCGCCCGGACCTCGCCCGAGGTGTGACGGGTGCTCGGTCGGAGCGCGCCCGGTGCCTGGTCAGCGGTCGCGGAAGAAGTCGGTGAGCAGTGCGGCGGCCTCCTCGGCGAGGACGCCCTCGATGACCTCGGGCCGGTGGTTGAGCCGCCGGTCGCGGACGACGTCC
This sequence comes from Streptomyces sp. NPDC060027, assembly GCF_042737005.1. Lineage (NCBI taxonomy): Bacteria > Bacillati > Actinomycetota > Actinomycetes > Kitasatosporales > Streptomycetaceae > Streptomyces > Streptomyces sp. NPDC060027. The sequence goes on along the minus strand of NZ_JBHWVI010000196.1, from coordinate 6,023 downwards.
CAGACGGTGCCGGTCGCGCCCGCCTTCTCGTCGCGTGCGCCGTACACCACCCGCTCGACACGGGACTGCACGAGCGCGCCCGCGCACATCGTGCAGGGCTCCAGGGTCACGACGAGCGTGCAGCCGGACAGCCGCCACTCGCCGAGCCGCGCGGCGGCCCTGCGCAGCGCGAGGACCTCGGCGTGCGCCGTCGGGTCCCCGGTGGCCTCGCGTTCGTTGTGCCCGGCGGCGAGCACGGTCGTGCCGTCCGGGGCCAGCACGACGGCACCGACGGGCACGTCTCCGCCCCGAACGGCCAGCCGTGCCTCGTCCAGAGCGAGCCGCATCGGTGCCCGCCATGGATCGCGTACGGGATCGGGCGGCCGAGGTACCTGGTGGGGGGTGCTCACCCGGGGAACCTAGCGGAATCCCCCGGAGCCGACGGCCGCACCCGCCCCGGCGGGAGCCGACGGCAGGCACTCGCCCCGCCACGAGCCGACGGCAGTCACTCGGCCCGGCGGGAGCCGACGACAGTCACCCGCCCCGGCGTCCCGGGCCCGTCCCGTCGCCCGTACAGGGGCGTACTCGGCCTCCTGCTCCGGGGCGGGAGGCCGAGGGAACGGCACTCCGCTGCCACCGGCACGGCACGCCGACCCGCAGGCACGAGGGTCGAGCCCACCAGCGTGAGGCCAGGCCCACCGGCGCGAGGGCCGAGGCCACCGGTAGGAGGGGTTGAGCCGCCAGCACGGGATAGGGCGCACTGGTATGAGGGCCGGGCCCACCGGTACAGGGGCCAGGCCCACCGGTACAGGGGCCAGGCCCACCGATGTGGGGCCTGGTCCACCTTCGGGGCGCCTGGCCCACCTTCCGGGGGGGCCTAGCGCACGGTCTCCAGGACCTCTGCCGCTCCCAGCGCCTCGGCGATCGTGCTGAGCGCGTCGCCTTCGTCCAGGGCCAGCAGTTCCCTCTCGCTCACTCCGAGGTCCGCGAGGATGTAGCGGTCCCCGACAGGGCTGTGCGACACGGCATCGCCGGCCACGCTCCCCTCCTCCTCCTCGTCGTCGTCCGCGGAGTCCTCGGGTTCACCGTCCTCCGTACCGTCCAGGTCGAGGGAGTCCAGGTCGGCGTCGTCGCCGCCCGGCTCCCGTCCTAGCAGTTCGTCCGTGAGCAGGATCTCGCCGTACGAACTGCGGGCAGCCGCGGCGGCATCCGAGACGTAGATGCGCGGATCCTCCTCGCCGTCCACGCGGACGACGCCGAACCACGCGTCCTCCTGCTCGATGAGCACGAGCACCGTGTCCTCGTCCGAGACTTCACGGGCCAGGTCGGTCAGATCCGACAGGGTCTCCACATCGTCGAGCTCTGTATCGCTCGCTTGCCACCCGTCTTCGGTGCGCGCGAGCAGTGCGGCGAAGTACACCGTGACTCTCCCACTGGTCATAGGCGTGCCGGTTGGGGTTCCCCCCGGCGGAGGCTGTGGGCGGGGAGTGCTGCTCCGAGCCCCGCCCACTCGGAATCGTGGCAGAAACAGAGCGTTCAGGGGACGTCTTCGGCCTGCTGTGTCTGCTCCTTTGATCGCTAACAGCGGATCGTACGCGGATGCCTGCGCCGCGTACGCACCTCTCGGCCCGACACGGCCACCGCACCGCCCCTCGTGGGACGGGCGCGGCCCGCTTCCACGGCGGCCGGGCGGCCGGTTTCCCACGGGCGAGCCACCGGCTGCGCTCTGGGCGCGTCATCCCCGCACGGCGGGCGTGCCGTCGAGTGGGCTGCGGGCGCGTCACCTCTTCACACCGGGTGTGCCCCCCGGTCGTGGAGTGGGCGTGTCACTCACGCACGGTGGGCCATGTCGCCGAATTCCTCGTTGGCGTGGCGGCCACGGTGATGCGGGCGCGGCGGCGACTCCCATGGGCGGCCCGGCGACGGGCGGTGCGGCGACCTGGGGTGTGAGCGGGACGTGGCTCGGCGTGGGCGTGTCACCTGCTCACCGGGCTTGCCTGGACCGGCTGGACCCGGCGTGGGTGTGTCCGGGCGTGCCTGGACCTGGCGTGGGCGTGGGCGTGGCGTCGGGCGCGGGTCGACCTGCGCCGTGCGCGGCCGCCGGTCTCGGTCGCGGTGTCCGTCGGACGTCGGCGGCCGCCGCGCACGGGGCGGTGGCCGTGACGGGGCGGGCTACCAGCGGAAGGTGCGCATCCGCATGGCGTGGCGCAGCCGGGCGGTCTTGGCGCGGCGGGGCTGGACCCGGTCGCGCAGCTCGCGTGCCTCGGTCAGGTCGCGCAGGAACTGGGCCCGTCGTCTCCTGCGTTCGGCGTCGCTCTCCAGCCGCTCGGAGGTCTCCTCTTCCGGGTTCCGCATTGGCACACCACCCCAGGTCCGTCCCTCCCACCTTCCCTCTGATGGACGGTTTGATGCCAGCGGACGGGTGATGCCGGGGGACGGGCCTTGCCGGGCGGGACAGTGGCGGGCGGCGGGAGCCCGGCTACTGTTGTGGACATGCGTCTCCACGTCGTCGACCACCCCCTGGTCGCCCATAAGCTCACCACCCTGCGCGACCGGCGCACCGACTCCGCGACCTTCCGGCGGCTCGCCGACGAGCTGGTCACCCTGCTCGCCTACGAGGCCACCCGTGACGTCCGCACGGAGCAGGTCGACATCGTGACCCCGGTCTCCCCGACCACGGGCGTCAAGCTCTCCTACCCGCGCCCGCTCGTCGTGCCGATCCTGCGCGCGGGCCTCGGCATGCTCGACGGAATGGTCCGGCTGCTGCCGACCGCCGAGGTGGGCTTCCTGGGCATGGTGCGCGACGAGGAGACGCTTCAGGCCTCCACGTACGCCACCCGCATGCCGGACGACCTCTCCGGTCGCCAGGTGTACGTCCTCGACCCGATGCTGGCCACCGGCGGCACGCTCGTCGCCGCGATCCAGGAGCTGATCAAGCGCGGCGCCGACGACGTCACCGCCGTGGTCCTCCTCGCCGCCCCGGAGGGTGTCGAGGTCATGGAGCGCGAGCTGGCGGGCACGCCGGTCACCGTCGTCACGGCCTCGATCGACGAGCGCCTGAACGAGCACGGCTACATCGTGCCGGGTCTCGGCGACGCCGGGGACCGCATGTACGGGGCCGCCGAGTAACGTCGCGGCGGCACCCGAGCCGCTCCGCCGCGACGGCGGAGCCGCTCAGGTGTCAGCAGCTCTTCTTCGAGGCGGAGGGCGCGGGCTTGGGCTGAGCCAGGACGGTCAGCGCCTTGTCGGCGTCCTCCTTCTTCGTCAGCGCCTTGAAACCGGTGCCGATGATGAGGTCGACCGTCGTGGCCTTCGCGCGGCCGTCGGTCTTCACCTCGGCGCCCGAGAGCTGGGTGTTGAGGACGGGGAGCGCGGCCTGGTCGGCGCCCTTGGCGCCGAGCAGTATCCCGGCGCCCGCGACCTTCTTGTCGTACGCGGCCGTCGCGTTGCCCACGTCACCGATCTTGAAGCCGCGTTTCTTCAGCTCGTCCGCCGTCTCCTTGGCGAGCCCGCCGCGGGGGGTCGCGTTGAGGACGTTCACGGTGATCTGGCCGGGCTTGGGCAGGGCGGCCGCGAGCCTGGCGGACGCCGCGGAGGCCTTCGCCGAGGGCGTGACCTTCGAGCCGCAGTCGGCCTTGGCGCCCGCGGCCGTGGCCGTGTCACCACCGCCCGTGAAGACGTCGATGAGCTGCAGGGTCCCCCACCCGATCAGCCCGAGTGCGGTGACGGAGGCGACGACCAGGAACGCGAGCCTGCGACGTCCACGGGGTCGGCGCATCCGCGGGTACTTGTCCCCCGTGATCCGGTACTGGCCACCCATGCCAGGGGGAGTAAGCATGCTCATGGGCGCAGCGTAGTGCGCCGAGACCCCGATGCCTACTAAATGATCATTGCCCGGCGTTCAGTTCAACCCTTTGGGGTCAAGCCGTGGCCATTAGTCCAGTTCAAGGACGCGCGCGTGCAGCACCTGGCGCTGCTGGAGCGCGGCGCGGACGGCGCGGTGCAGGCCGTCCTCCAGGTACAGATCGCCCTGCCACTTGACCACGTGTGCGAAGAGGTCGCCGTAGAAAGTGGAGTCCTCGGCGAGGAGGGTCTCCAGGTCCAGCTGGCCCTTGGTCGTCACGAGCTGATCGAGGCGGACCGGGCGCGGCGCGACGTCCGCCCACTGCCGGGTGCTTTCCCGGCCGTGGTCGGGGTACGGCCGGCCGTTTCCGATGCGCTTGAAGATCACACGGAAAGCCTACCGGTCAAGACCTTCCGGGCGCAGCCATGGCGACGGAGTGCGACGCTGGAAAAGATGCTGCAAATCATCGCAAATCGGGAACAGGGGTCTGAGATGAGTGACAGCGAGACCATGCCCTCGGCTGCCGCTGGGACCGCTCCCGAAGAGGTGGTCCGTGCCTCCGCCCTCCCGCGGGAGGCCCTGGAGATCGCCTCCGGCTACGCCTTCGCGGGTCCCGCCCTCGATCTGGGCGCGCTGCTCTGGGACGGGACGTGCCTGTCCGACGCGCAGATTCGTGTCCCGTTGCCGATGCTCAACCGGCACGGCCTGGTGGCGGGCGCCACCGGCACCGGCAAGACCAAGACGCTCCAGCTGATCGCCGAGCAGCTGTCGGCGCAGGGTGTGCCGGTCTTCCTCGCGGACATCAAGGGTGATGTCTCCGGGATCTCGGCGCCGGGCGAGTCGGGGGCGAAGGTCCAGGAGCGGGCCCGGGAGGTCGGCCAGACGTGGACGCCGGGCGGCTGTCCGGCGGAGTTCTACGCGCTCGGCGGCCTGGGCCACGGCATTCCCGTACGGGCCACGGTCACCGCCTTCGGACCGGTGCTGCTGTCCAAGGTGCTCCAGCTCAACCGGACCCAGGAGCAGTCGCTCGGCCTGATCTTCCACTACGCCGACCAGAAGGGCCTGGAACTGGTCGACCTCAAGGACCTGCGCGCGGTCGTCGCCTTTCTGACCTCGGACGAGGGCAAGCGGGAACTGAAGGGGATCGGCGGGCTGTCCACCGCCACGGCGGGTGTCATCCTGCGGTCCCTGACAGCGTTCGAGGCGCAGGGCATGAGCCCCTTCTTCGGGGAGCCGGAGTTCGACACGAGCGAGCTGACGCGTACCGCGCCGGACGGCCGGGGCGTGGTGTCGGTCCTCGAACTGCCCGCCGTGCAGGAGAAACCACAGCTCTTCTCGACGTTCCTGATGTGGCTGCTCGCCGACCTCTTCCACGACCTCCCGGAGGTCGGCGACGCCGACAAGCCCAAGCTCGTCTTCTTCTTCGACGAGGCGCATCTGCTCTTCAACGACGCGTCGAAGGCGTTCCTCGACTCGATCACGCAGACCGTCCGGCTGATTCGCTCGAAAGGGGTCGGCGTCTTCTTCGTGACGCAGACGCCGAAGGACGTCCCCGGAGACGTCCTCGCCCAGCTCGGCAACCGGGTCCAGCACGCGCTGCGCGCCTTCACCCCGGACGACCAGAAGGCTCTGAAGGCCACCGTGAAGACGTTCCCCGATTCTCCGTACGACCTCGAAGAGGTCCTCACCGGACTGGGCACCGGCGAAGCCGTCGTCACCGTGCTGAGCGAGAAGGGTGCTCCGACGCCGGTCGCGGCGACCCGGCTGCGGGCGCCGCAGTCCCTGATGGGGCCGGTGGGGGCGGGCGCGCTCGATCAGGTGGTGCGGGCCTCGCCGTTGTACGGGCGGTACGCGACGGCCGTGGACCGGGAGTCGGCGTACGAGAAGCTGACGTCGGCGCAGGCCGGCGGTGGGGCGGCCTCCGGTTCGCAGCCGGCCCCGCCGTCCTCTTCCGCCCCGCCGTCATCGGGTGGGCGGGGTGCGCCGGAGGCCGCGCGCTCCGGGGGCCGGAGCCGGTCGAAGGAGAACGCCTCCGTCGTCGAGCAGGTCGTCGGCAGCGGGCTGTTCAAGTCCCTGGCCCGGTCGGTGGGGACGCAGATCGGGCGGGAGATCACGCGGTCGATCTTCGGGACGGCTCGGAAGAGGCGCTAGAGAGGGCCCAGGAGGGGTTCGCTGGGAGGGCGGCCGCCCCCGTGCGGGG
>NZ_JBHWVI010000195.1:0-17002 GCF_042737005.1 Streptomyces sp. NPDC060027 | reverse complement strand
GGGGCACCTGTGCCCCGCACCGCACCCCGCCCGCTCCCGGCTACCAGCGGCCGCGCTTGGCCTCCATCGCGGCGCGCCCCTCCGCTCCCTTGCGCTTCCAGTCCCGGCGGATCTCGGCGCGCACTCGGGCGTCCGTCTTGGCGACGATCCGCTGGTTCTCGCGGAGCAGCTTGCGGTAGCTCTCGAGCCGCCGCTCCGGCAGATCACCGGAGTCGACGGCCGCCAGAACCGCGCACCCGGGCTCGGCCACATGGGCGCAGTCCTGGAAGCGGCAGTCGGCGGCGAACTCCTCGATCTCGGAGAACACCTGCCCGACGCCGCTCTCGGCGTCCCAGAGACCGACCCCGCGCAGCCCCGGGGTGTCGATGAGGACACCGCCGCCCGGCAGCGCGAGGAGGTTGCGGGTCGTCGTGGTGTGCCGCCCCTTGCCGTCCATGTCGCGAGTGGCCTGGACGTCCATGACGTCCTCGCCCAGCAGCGCGTTGGCCAGGGTCGACTTGCCCGCTCCGGACTGCCCGAGCAGGACCGCCGTGCCTCCGGCGAGCACCGCTTCGAGGATGTCGAGCCCCGCCCCGGTCGAGGAGCTGACGGCGAAGACGGGAACTCCCGGCGCGGTGGTCTCCACGTCCTCGACGAGGTGCGCGAGGGTCGCCGCCTCCGGCACCAGGTCGGCCTTGGTGAGGACGACCACGGGCTGAGCTCCGGACTCCCAGGCCAGCGCGAGGAAGCGTTCGACGCGGCCGAGGTCGAGTTCCACGGCGAGCGACACGGCGACGACCGCGTGGTCGACGTTGGCCGCGAGGATCTGCCCCTCGGACCGCTTGGAGGAGGTGGAGCGCACGAAGGCGGTACGTCGCGGCAGATACGCCCGTACGTAGCGCGGGTTGCCGGACGGTTCGACGGCGACCCAGTCGCCGGTGCACACGACCCGCATCGGATCGTGCGGTGTCACGAAGGCCGTGTCGGCGCGGATGAACCCGTCGGCGGTGACCACGTCGCACTGGCCGCGGTCGACCCTGATCACCCGTCCGGCGACGAGCCCTTCGGAGTCGTAGGGAGCGAACTCGTCCGCCCAGGCGTCGTCCCAGCCGTAAGGAGTGAGCGGGGAGAGACCCAGGGAAACGGACGGAGTCGGAAAGGTGGAGCTGGAAGTCAAGGGAGACCCTTCACAAGGGCGGCCCCGGCGACGCGCACTGCGGCGCGAAGGAAGAGGAAGGTCAGCCGGCGGCCACGGAGGTGGACTTGATGAACTTCTGGATGCGGGCAGTGCCCTTCACAGAGACAGCCATCGGTCACACCTCCTGGAACTCACTCAGCCGACAGACGGCGACCACCGGTCGCCTGGGAACGAGACAACCCTAGCCGGAGGTCTCGGTGGGGGCCACTTCTTTTCCGTCGAGGTGCCCCGGAGCGGAGCGGCCGTGCCCCGCCACGCCCATGGACTGCCGGATGCCGACCCCGTGGGCGAAGCGGCTCGGCCGACCGGCAGAGCCGGCCCAGGGCGTGGCGTCGGCCGTCGTGGTGGCGAGGTCCTTCCCTGTACCTTGCCCTCCGCGACCGGGCGCTTCGGCTTCGCCCCGGGCGCCGGGTCGCGTGCTCGATGCGCGTCGCGTCCGGGCCGTCGGGTCCTCGGTCGAACCGAGGGATCGACGGGCCGACGCGTCAGTGAGCGGTCGTGCAGCGGTCGCCGTTGACGGTGAAGGCGTCCGGGGCCGAGTTCCCGTCCTGCCAGGTGCCGTTGAAACCGACGGCGAAGGAGCCGCCCGCGGCGACCGACTTGTTGTAGTCGGCGGCGGTCGCGGTCACCCGGGAGCCGTGCTGGTCGTACGTGCCGTCCCACATCTGCGACACCCGCTGGCCGTCGTCGAAGGTCCAGGCGATCTGCCAGGAGTCGAGGGCCTCGACGGACGTGACGGTGACGGTGGCCTGGAAGCCGTCCGGCCACTCGCTGACGATGTCGTAGGTCACCTCGCAGGACGCGGCGCTCTTCGTGGAGTCCGCGGGCTTCGAGGAATCCGGGGTCTTGTCGGCGGCGCGCGCCGAGGACGAGGAGGTGCCCTGGGGCTCAGGATCGGATTTCGAGCCCGTCTCGGCGCTCGGGGCCCCGGGCTCGGGCGAGACGAGCGAGCCCGCGCCGCGGTTGGTCGCCGACGGGGACACCACACCCGGGTCGGCCACCGGTTGACGGTCGGCCGAGCCACCGCGCGCTTCGGCGCCGCCGTCGTTTCCGGCGCCGAAGGGCATCAGGGAGACGGTGAGCGCGAGGCCGGAGACGATGACGGCGGCGACCAGCAGTCCGGTGCGGCCGATCCGGGGCGCGTCGGCCTTGGCCTCGGCGATACCGGTGTCCACGGCCGCGTCCGTGCGCCCGCCGGCCAGCCCGGCTTCGGCGGCGCGGCGCCTGCGTTCCAGATAGGCGAGGCCGCCCCAGCCGATCACCCCGCCCGCGAGCGCCGCGGGCAGCCCGCCGCCGTGCAGCCGCAGACAGCCGGCCGCCTCCGCGCACTCCACACAGCGGGCGAGGTGCTGCGAGAGGTCGTCGGGCGTCGCGGCGCCCGGTGACCGGGTGACCGCGTCGAGGAGCCGGGCGTAGCTGCGGCAGTTGGTGTCCATCGGGGTGTCGAGGTGGTTGCGATGGCACCGGTCCCTGAACAGCGCCCGCACCTGGCCGAGTTCCTCGGCGGCCGCCACCGGGTCGAGACCCAGGCGCCGGGCCACCGCGGGCAGCGGGAGCGCCTCCACCTCGACCAGCCACAGCAGGGCCGCGTCGGCTTCCTGAAGATCCCTCAGGCCGCGCAGCGCGATCGGGCGGTGCAGGGGAGGTCCGGTGTAGCGGGCGGCCTTCTCGGAGTTGAGCCACAGCCTGAGGTCGGGGTCCAGACGGGGGCCCTGACCGTGCGTCTCCCAGGCGGCCGCGGTGGTCCGAACCGAGTTCAGCAGCAAGGGGATCCGGGGCAGCCGGGGGGTTCTGCGGCCGGTATTCTTCGAGCGGACCCCGACCGCGCGCGCCTCATGGATGCCATGGGTGAACGCCTCGGTGGCCAGCTGGGTGGCCGCCGCGGAACCCGATGTGCACAGATCGGCGTACGACAGGACCGCGTCCCAGCATTCCGAGAACAGCGCGGCCTCGGCGGCATCCTGGGGGGTCGGCAGGTCTGGCATGGGGGGCTCCTGCATCCACTGCTTCCATGTACAACGTCACACAACGCCCAACTCGCCTTGTTTCACTGGGGAGTTGGAGACCGTCTCAACAACGGGCCAGAGCCTTTCACGGTTTCGACACAACTGACAAGCGGCGTATTCACATCGCGTGGTCGCGCGATCACACGGTGGACGCGCCGGGCTCCCGGCGCCCCGAGTGTCGTACGGACCGCGGGCCGTGAGGGACCGATGGCCTCAACTTTCACAAGACCCACCACTCCCCCCCGCCGGTGCGGCTCCGACGTGGCGCGGAACGGGCACGGTGCGACGCGGCGCACGGCACAGCGGCACAGCGGCACAGCGGCACAGCGGCACAACAGCGCACGGCCCGGACGTTCGGATGACGTCCGGGCCGTGCGGGTGCGCCTCGGGGGCGCGGGTCACACCTGGGTGGCCGGCTCCTGCGCGGGAAGGCTGTCCATGAAGGAGCTGACGGAGAAGACCGCGCGGCCCGGACCCGGCTCTCCGTATCCGGGCGGCGACTTGAGCCCGAAGTCGTCCATCGTGGCGCGGTAGGCCTCGAGCAGGCGGATGTGGTACTCCAGCGGCGCACCCTGCGGGTTGGCCTTGCCGAGCGGCGTCGTCGGCTCCGGGCACCAGGTGGTGAAGCGGGGCGTGATGCCGTGCGACATGAAGAAGCGCAGCCCCTCCGTCGTCGACGCGATGGCCTCGTCGACGGTGGTGAAGCCGAACGGCTCGGCCATCTCCACGCCCGCGACGAAGTTGGGGATCACATTGCGCGCGCCGAAGATCTCGGCGGAGTCGAGGATGCGCTTGTGCCACTCGTCCCTGCCGACGTAGCGCTCCTTGCCGGGGCAGTACAGCTCGAACAGACGGCGGTCCCACACCTCGTAGTTGGGGTGGTAGATCTGCACGCCGTAGTCCTTGAACCGCTGCACGTCGTCGCGCGGCAGGGCCTGGGCCACCACCTTGCCGATCCAGCGCCCGGGGAACCGCTCCTCGATGGCCTTGGCGTAGTGCCCGTAGAAGTCGGCCTCGTCGCGCCCGGCGACCGTCTTGGTGATCGCGCCACCGGTGAGGGTGTAGGCCGTCGACGCCTTCGCGGTGTCGTAACGGTCGATGATCTCCAGCGCTTCGAGGACCTCCTCGACGTCCTTCACACCGGTGTACGGCCGGCCGGCGGCCTTGTGCTGGCGCCAGTTGTGGTTGATGTCGCAGTACTGGCACTCCTCCTTGGCGCCGAAGTACTGGCACACGCGGAAGACGGTGAGGTAGATGAGGTACCCCCACTGGATCGTCGGGGCCACCTCCATCACGGACTTCCCGTTCGAGAGGGTGTGCCGGTAGTACTCGGGCATCGGAGGCACCCCGACGTCGGAGATCCGCTTCCCGTCGAGGTACAGCCCGAGGACGCCCTCGTCGTCGGCGGCGACGCGGTACGGCGAGGCGGGGTTGACGCGCACGGACACGACGGTGCGCCGCAGGTCGTACGGGCCGCCGGTGAGGATGATCTCCTCGGGCGGGCGCCGGAGCGCGGCCTCGCCCAGCTCGGGCAGGGTGCCGTGGTCGAAGGAGAAGATGAAGTACGACTTCGGTTTGACCTCACCGCTCTCGTTGTCGCTGAGGGCGGACGCGTCGAAGGCCATGCCCCCGCGGAGCAGGTCCTCCTTGAAGACGGCTTCCCGCGGCACGTGCGGGAACCGCTCCATCAGATCCTCGACCAGCGCGGTGCGGCTGCCCATCCCGTTCTCCTCGCTCCCGACCTGCTTCGCCTGTCGTGTTCGACTCCTCACGGTATGCCCCCGCCCGGACATCAGCCGTGCCGGGTCCCCTCGCGCCGCGCGATGTGCGCGGGAGCGGGCTGTCCGGGCGGCAGCAGCGGGTCCGGCTCGGGCGCGCCCCAGACCGAGGTCAGCGGCAGCGTGCCGGCCCACAGACCGAGTGCGGCGTCGGGCCCGTCCCCGTCGTCCGGGGCGCCGCTGCGGATCTTCACGGATGCCTCTTCGAGGGAGAGCGCGAGCAGGGCGGTCGCGGCCAGTTCCTTGCGGCTGGGCCGGCGGGCGTAGTCCCACTGTCCGGGCGTGGCGTGCTCGGTGAGCCGCCGCAGCGCCTCGGTCTTCTCCTCGGGGTCGGTGACCCTGCGGGGCACTCCGTGGATCATCGCGCTCCGGTAGTTCACCCCGTGCTCGAACACGGACCGCGCCAGTACGAGTCCGTCGACGTGCGTCACGGTCACGCACACCGGGGTGTCGCCGGCCAGGCTCCTGCCGGCCACGGACCCGTGGACGTACAGATCGCGCTCGCCCCGCCCGTACACCGTCGGCACCACCATCGGCCGTCCCTCGACGATCACCCCGAGATGGCAGATGAAGCCCGCGTCGAGGATGGCGTCGAGATCGGCGCGGTCGAGGCTGCCCTGCTCGCGCAGCCGGCGGTGGCGGGTGAGGTCGGTGTCGGGGAGGGGTCCGTAGGCCATGGTCACGAGAATACCGATATCGCAGGGGAATGGGCCATAGAATGACTGAATCGACACACCAAGGTCACCAGGACAACGAAATCCGCATCAAGTGCAGCACGCAGGTCGTTCGGGACGGCGGGGCGCCGACGGTCGGCCCTCCCGGTTCGCGCACCCGATCCCCGGAAAACTCGTTTGCTCCGTCCGGGCGCCGCTGCGAGAGTCGCGGCCATGTCTGCCTTCACCGCGTACGACGGGACCGAGCTGAGCTTCGAGGCCTACGGGGACGGCTCGCCGGTGGTGTGCCTGCCGGGCGGACCGATGCAGGACTGCGGGTATCTCGGAAATCTGGGCGGCCTGTCCGGGCACCGGCGACTGATCATGATGGACCCGCGCGGAACCGGCGGCTCCGCGATCCCCGAGGACCCCTCCTCGTACCGCTGCGACCGGCTGGTCGACGACGTGGAGGCCCTGCGCGAGCACCTCGGCCTCGACCGGATGGACCTGCTCGCGCACTCCGGCGGGACGAATCTGGCGGTCCTCTACGCGCAGCGCCATCCGGACCGCGTGGCGCGGCTCGCGCTGATCACGCCGAGCGTCTACGCCGTCGGGATCGAGATCGCCCCGGAGGTCAGGACGGCGACGGCCCGGCTGCGGCGCGACGAGCCGTGGTTCCCGGAGGCGTTCGCGGCACTGGAGGCGATCGTCGGCGGCAACGGGGACGCCGACGCGTTCCGGGCCATCGCCCCTTTCTGGTACGGGCGTTGGGACGAGACCGCGCGGGCGCACCGGGCCACGGAGGACGGGCACAAGAACCACGAGGCCGCGGCCCGTCACATCGACGGCGCGTTCGCCCCGGACGAGACCCGGGCGGCGCTCGGCCGCCTGGCGTGCTCGGTGCTGGTGCTCGCCGGTGAGGTCGACCTGAACTCCCCGCCCCCCGCGATGGCCGCCCTCGCCGCCCTGTTCCCGCACGCCGAACTGGTCGTTCAGCCCGGGGCCGGGCACTTCCCGTGGCTCGACGACGCGGAACGGTTCGTGACGACGACGGCGGCGTTCCTCGCCCGTCCGGCCTTCCAGGAGCCTCTCGCCGGCCGGCTTCGCCCCACCGGGTGAGGCGCGCTCCGGACACCCGGGTCAGGCGGCCCGCGCCAGTCCCTCCAGGTCGATCCGGTGCGCCGGCTCCCTTCCCGACAGCAGGCGTTCGATCTCGTCCAGCACGGTCAGGCCGAGCCGGGCGACCTCGTTGCCCTGGGAACCGGCCAGATGGGGCGTGATGAAGGCGTTCGGGAGGTCGTACAGCGGGGAGTCGGCGGGGAGCGGCTCGGGGTCCGTGACGTCGAGGATCGCGCTGATCCGTCCGGTGCGCAGCTCCTCGACGAGGGCGTCGTGGTCGACCAGGGCGCCGCGAGACGTGTTGACGAGGACCGATCCGGCGGGCATCAGGGCGAGTTCGCGGCGGCCGATCAGATGCCGGGTCTCGGGGGTCTGCGGGGCGTGGACGGTGACGATGTCGCTGCCGCCGAGCAGGGCGTCGAGCGGCAGCAGGGGGACGCCGAGGGCGGCGGCCCCGGCCTCGTCGACGTAGGGGTCGGCGAGGCTCACCCTCAGGTCGAAGGGCCGGAGCAGTTCGATGAGGCGCCTGCCGATGCGGGAGGCGCCCACGATGCCGACGCGGCGGCCGAAGTTGCCGATGCCGGGCAGGATGTCATCGCAGGGGAAGCTCCGCTCGGTGCGCAGCCGGTCCCGGTACGCGAAGGCGTTCTTGCCGGCGAGCAGGATCATGGCGAGCGTGTACTCGGCGACGGGCAGCGCGTTCGCGGCGGCTGCCGACGACACGACGATCCCGCGCTCCCACACCTCCGGCGTGGCGAAGCCCTTCACGGAACCGGCGGCGTGCAGAACGGCACGCAGCTTCGGGGCCGCGTCGAGCGCGTCGCTGTCGAGCGCGGGGCATCCCCAGCCGGTGATCAGGATCTCGGTGGCGGTGAGGCGGGCGCGTACCCGTGGATCGGTGAAGTCATGGGCCACCAGGGAGAGATCGATGTCCACCAGCTCGCGCAGCCGGGCGAGTTCGTCCGGAGGGAAGATCCGCGTCACGTTCTCGGCGGTCATGGCGAACATCGCCACAGGACGCTGGGGCAAGGAGGTGGCCTTCCGGTTCGGCGACGCCAACGACAGCAACCGCTCTCTACGGTAGGTCGCGGCACGTGAGAGGGTCAACGGACAGGTCTGCCACCTGGGCGGACGGGCAGGGTACGTTCCCCGGGTGGTCGTCACACGGACCACGCACGGCGACTTCCCGGAGAGGGACGACAAGGATGACTCGGACCCTGACCAACTGGGCCGGCAACATCACGTACGCGGCCGAGGAACTGTACCGGCCCTCCTCGCTCGCCGCGCTCCGCACGCTGGTCGCGGAGAGCTCTCGCGTGCGCGTGTTGGGCAGCGGGCACTCCTTCAACGAGATCGCCGAACCGGGCGCGGACGGCGTCCTGCTGTCGCTGACCGCGCTGCCGCCCGCGGTGGACGTCGACACGACGGCCCGTACGGTACGGGTCTCGGGCGGCGTCCGTTACGCCGAACTCGCCCGCCGGGTGCACGGGCACGGGTTCGCGCTGCACAACATGGCCTCGCTCCCGCACATCTCCGTGGCGGGCTCGGTCGCCACCGGCACCCACGGGTCCGGCGTCACCAACGGGTCGCTCGCCGCCGCCGTGCGCGAGGTCGAGCTGATCACCGCGGACGGTTCGTCCCTGACGATCGGCCGGGGAGACGAACGCTTCGACGGTGCCGTGACCTCGCTGGGCGCGCTCGGGGTGGTCACCGCGCTCACCCTCGACCTGGAACCGGACTTCGAGGTGAGCCAGCACGTGTTCACCGAACTCCCCCTGGAGGGGCTGGACTTCGAGGCGGTCGCGGCGTCGGCGTACAGCGTGAGCCTGTTCACGGACTGGGGCCGTCCCGGCTTCCGGCAGGTGTGGGTCAAGCGGCGCACCGACCGGCCGGTGACCGACTTCCCGTGGGCGGCGCCCGCGACCGAGGCCATGCATCCGGTGCCGGGGATGCCCGCGCGCAACTGCACCGAGCAGCTCGGCGTCCCGGGCCCCTGGCACGAGCGGCTGCCGCATTTCCGGGCCGAGTTCACCCCGAGCAGCGGAGCGGAGCTGCAGTCCGAGTATCTGCTGGCGCGCTCGGACGCCCTGGCCGCGCTGCACGCCCTGGACGCGATCCGTGGGACGATCGCGCCGCTGCTGCAGATCTGCGAGGTGCGGACCGTGGCCGCCGACCGTCAGTGGCTGAGTCCGGCGTACGGACGGGACACCGTGGCTCTGCACTTCACCTGGGTGGAGGACACGGAGGCCGTCCTGCCGGTGGTGCGGCGGGTCGAGGAGGCGCTGGAGCCGTTCGAGCCTCGGCCGCACTGGGGCAAGGTGTTCACCGTGCCGCCCGCGGTGGTGCGCGGACGCTCGCCGCGGCTGGCCGAGTTCAGGGCGCTGGTCGGCGAACTCGACCCGGCGGGGACGTTCACCAACGCCTTCGTGGGGGACTTTCTCCACCCCCTTTCCTAACCCCTTGTCGAAAGTCCCTCCCAGGCCATAGCCTTGCGCCGCGCCGGGGCCGACGGGCCTCGTCACGGCACGGAGGGACCGAGGGCAGCGATCGGTGCCGTGCCGTCCCGGGGCGCGCCCCGGACCCCGGCCCGGAAGATCTGGTCGGCCGACGCGCCCGGTACCCGGTGCGCGGAAGCGAGGGGGAGCCCCATGAAGCGCGGCACATCACGCGACATCCGTACCGCGAACCGTTACGAGGTGCTGCGCCAGATCATCGCGGAATCGCCCACCTCGCGGCAGGAGTTGGCGACGGCGACCGGGCTCAGTCTGGCCACGGTCGCCACGCTCGTCGGTGAGCTGCTCGATCTGCGGATGCTGACCGAGGTCGGGTTCGAGGACTCCGCGGGCGGCCGCCCGCGGGGGCTGGTGGCGGTCAACGCGACGGGGGGCGCCCTCATCGGCGTCGACATCGCGGAGACGTACGTCCGCGTCGAGCTGTTCGACCTCGCCCTGAACGTGCTCGCCCGCGCCGACGAGGACATGCGCCCGGGTGAGAGCCGCCCGGAGCAGGTCGTCGGGCATGTCGCGGCCGCCGTCGGCTCGGTGGTGGCGCAGGCCGGGGTGGAGGGCGCGCGCGTCCTGGGCGTGGGCGTCAGCGTCCCCGGACAGGTCGACCGCGACAGGGGGGTCGCGGAGTACGCGCCCAACTGGGACTGGCACGACGTGCAGTTGCTCGATCTGCTCGCGGAGCACATCGCCTACCCCCTGTACCTCGACAACCCGCTGCGCGCCTGCGCCGTCGCCGAGCTGTGGTTCGGCGCCGCCCGTGGACGCGGTGACGCCGTCGTGGTCAACCTGGGCACCGGCGTGGGCGCCGGTCTGGCGCTCGGCGGCGGACTGCACCGCGGTGTCAGCAACAGCGCAGGCGAGTGGGGCCACACCACCCTCGTCCTGGACGGCCGGCCGTGCCACTGCGGCAACCACGGCTGCGTGGAGACGTACGTGGGCGCCCCCGGGATCATGCTGAATCTGCGGGAGTCGAACCCCGGCAGCAGCCTGCTGCACCCGGAGGACCAGACCGCAACCATCGACGCCCTCGCGGCGGGAGTCGCCGCGGGGGACCCGGTGGCCCTCGAGGTCGTGCGCGACACGGCCCGTTATCTCGGCGCCGGGATCTCCGACCTGGTGAACCTGCTCAACCCCGAAGTGGTCGTGCTGAGCAGTTGGGTCGCGGCCACGCTCGGGGAGCCGCTGCTGCGCGAGGTGCGCGAGGCCGTCGCCCGGCACGCGCTGCGGCGCCCCTTCGCGGCCACCGAGATCGTCCTGTCCCCCATTCCGACCGACCCGGTCTGCCTCGGCGCCGCGACGTTCGCCCTCGAAGGAGCGCTCCAGTCGGTCGGCCAGCGGCCGGCCGCCAAGCGGGCCACCCCCGCACGGAGCCGTACGGCACCGTCCGCCTGACGACGCACTCGGCACCCTCGGCACGGTCTGCCCCAAAGAGCTTCGCCTCAAGGTGAGTTGAGGCATCGCGGTCCACCCCGGAGGTGGACCGCGACTCCGTCGTGTCCGGTATCCCGAACCCCCGACAACGCTTCGCACCGACTTCGTCCAACCCCTTGCCGAAGCATTAGCAGAAGGTTAACGTCCCGCACCGCACCGCGAATTCGAGCCGCAGCCGCACTCAGACCGCATCCAGGACAAGGACGTCACCATGTCGGCAATGAGCAGCAACTGGGACCGTCGATCCGTATTGGGGGCCGCCGCCGGCCTCGCCGCCCTCGGGCCACTGGCCGCGTGCGGCAGCAACAACGGACGTTCCGGGGGCGGGAGTTCGGGCAAGGAGCTGGTCCAGTACTTCCACGCCTACGGGGAGGCGGGCACCGAGCAGGCCATCAAGAAGTACGCGAAGGCCTACGACAAGGCCCAGGTGACCACTCAGTGGATCACCGGCAGCGACTTCGAGAGCAAGCTGTTCGCCTCGCTGCTCACCAAGAACGCGCCCGACCTGTTCGAGTTCCACCCGCAGATCCAGCTCGTCAAGAGCGGCCAGGTGGCGGACCTCAGCGACATCATCGAACCGGTCAAGGACGACTTCAACCCGGCCGACATCGCCTCGCACACGGTCGACGGGAAGACGTACGGCGTCCGGATGATCGACGACCCGCAGTTCTTCTTCTACCGGCCCTCGCTGCTGGAGAAGGCCGGCGTCAAGGTGCCGACCACCCTCGACGAACTCATCGAGGCCGCCGCGAAGTTGACCACCGGAAAGGTCAAGGGCCTGTTCATCGGCAACGACCTGCACGCGGTGATCAACCCGATGATCTGGTCGGCGGGCGCCGACACCCTCGACGACAAGAACCAGATCGCGTACCACACCGAGGGGGTCAAGGAGGGCCTGAAGAAGATGCGCAAGCTCTTCACCAGCGGCCACCTGCTCCTGGACGCCCCGGCCGACTACTGGGACCCGTCGGCGCTCAACCAGGGCCTGTGCGCCATCCAGTTCTGCGGGATGTGGGCGATGCCCCAGATGCAGCAGGCGCTCGGCGACGACATCGGGGTCTTCGCCTTCCCCAAGGTCACCGACGACGGCAAGCCCTCCGTCTACAACGGCGGCTGGTCGATGTTCGTCAACGCCAAGGGCAGACACGTCGACCTGGCCAAGGAGTACGTCAAGTGGCTCTGGATCGAGCAGAAGAAGTACCAGGAGGACTGGTCGCTGTCGTACGGCTTCCACATACCGCCGCGCTCCTCGCTCGCCGCGTCCGCCACCAAGCTCAAGTCGGGCCTGCCCGCCGAGGGCGTCAAGCTCTTCAGCGAGTACGGGCACTTCGACAACATCGGCTGGACCCAGTCCATGATCACCGCCCTTGAGGACGTCTTCGCCAACTCCGTCCGCAAGGACGGGGACCCGGAGGCCGCGCTCGACAAGGCCGACGTGACCGTCAACCGCGAGCTCAAGAAGCTCTTCGGATAGACCGACGGACGGGCTGCGACATGTCGATCACCACCCCACGCGGAGTCTCGCGCCCCGCCCCGGCCAAGGCCCGCGCGGCCCGGCCGCGCCGGGGGCTGCGGGGCGGCAGCACCCTCAACTTCTGGCTCTTCACCGGTCCCTTCCTCCTCGGCCTGCTCGTGTTCGTGTACGTGCCGATCGGCTGGAGCCTGTGGCTGAGCTTCTTCGAGGCGCGCTTCACGGTCACCCCGGACACATTCGTCGGCTTCGACAACTACCGGCAGATGCTGGAGAACGGCAACTTCACCGGGGCACTGGTCACCTTCACCGTCTTCGCCGCGTTCATCGTGCCGCTGACCTGGGCGCTCTCCCTCGGCCTGGCGATGCTGGTGAACCGGCTGCGGTTCATGCGGGCGTTCTTCCGGTCGGTGTTCTTCCTGCCGACCGCGTGCAGCTATGTCGCCGCCTCGCTGATCTGGAAGATGTCCATCTTCAGCGGGGTCCGCTTCGGACTGATGAACACCGTCCTCGGCTGGTTCGGGATCGAGAACATCGCCTGGCTGGCCAACCCCGATCCGCCCTGGTACTGGCTGGTCATCGTGACCGCCCGGCTGTGGCTCCAGGCCGGTTTCTACATGATCCTCTTCCTGGCCGCCCTGCAGAACATCCCGCCGGAGCTGTACGAGGCCGCCGCGATCGACGGTGCCAGGCCCGGCTGGCAGACCTTCCGCCACATCACCCTGCCGCAGCTGCGCGCCACCTCGACGGCCGTGATCCTGCTGCTCCTGGTGGCCGCCTACCAGGCCTTCGACGAGTTCTTCAACCTGCTGTCGAAGACCACCTGGGGCCGCCCCCCGCTCGTCGAGCTGTACTACACGGCGCTCGGCCAGGCCCAGGACTACGGCGCGGGCAGCGCGGGCGCGGTCATCCTCACCCTGCTGATCTGCATGGTGACGCTGCTCCAGGGCACGTTCATGGGATTCGGACGCGGGGAGGAAGCCGAGTGACCGCCGTCACGGAAGGCCGGAAGGCCCACGCCGCGCCGCCGAGGAAGCGCGGAGGGAACCGGCGCCTCGGCAGCACCGGCCTGTACATCGCCACAGGGGTCGCCGGCCTGCTGTTCCTCGTCCCCTTCTACCTGCTCGTCCGCAACGCGCTGTCGACCGACGCCGAAATCACCGGCGAGAACTGGCAGTTCTTCCCCACCGATCTCAAGTGGGGCAATGTCGGGGAGCTGTTCGACGACTCCACCGTGCCCTTCGCCCGCTCCCTGTGGAACTCCGCCGTCGTCGGTGTGCTGCACACCCTCGGCACCCTGCTGGTCTGCTCGCTCGCCGGCTACGGCCTCGCGCGCATCCCGTACAAGCACGCCAACAAGGTCTTCTACGGAGTACTGGTGACCCTGATGGTCCCCTCCGCCGTCACCTTCGTCCCGAGCTTCGTGCTGGTCTCGTCACTCGGATGGGTGGACAGTCTTCGCGGTCTCATCATCCCGGGGCTTTTCAGCGGTTTCACGTGCTTCCTCTTCCGGCAGTACTTCTTGGGGTTCCCGAAGGAGCTGGAGGAGGCGGCGCGCATGGACGGGCTCGGCCACTGGGGCGCTTACTGGCGCATCGTCGTGCCCAACTCGCTGAACTTCTTCGCCGCTATCGCGACCATCACCTTCATCAGCGGCTGGAACGCCTTCCTGTGGCCGCTGGTCATCGGCCAGAACCCCGATGCGTGGACGGTCCAGGTCGCCCTCTCCTCGTACATGACGAACCAGACCGTCAACTTCCATCTGATCTTCATGGCCACGGCCATTTCCATCCTGCCCCTGGTGTTCGTGTTCCTCTTCCTCCAGCGCTGGCTGGTCCAGGGCATCGCGCAGACCGGCATCAAGGGCTGAACTAGGAGACGCATGTCCTTCCGCACCTCCCCCGGACCACCGGCCTCTCCCCCGTCCGCCACCGACTACGTCGAGGACGTCTCCCCCGGCAGCGGCGCCCTGCCGCCGCGCGCCTGGTACCCGGCCTCGGACGCCAGGTCCTTGTCACTGAACGGCAGTTGGAGCTTCCGGCTCTCGCCCACCGCCGACGCCGAGGACGACTCCTTCGCGGCCGAGGGGTACGAGGCCGGGGGCTGGGCCGAGGTCCGGGTCCCCGGCCACTGGGTGCTGCAGGGCCATGGCGCGCCGATCTACACCAACCACCTCTACCCGTTCCCGGTCGACCCGCCGCGCGTGCCGACCGAGAACCCGACCGGTGACCACCTGCGCCGCTTCGACCTGCCGTCGGACTGGCCCGCGGACGGCGGTACGGTCCTGCGCTTCGACGGCGTCGAGTCCTGTGCCCGGGTCTGGCTGAACGGCACGGACCTCGGCGAGTTCAAGGGCTCCCGGCTGCCGCACGAGTTCGCCGTGGGCCGGCTGCTGAGGCCGGGCGGCAATGTGCTCGCGGTCCGGGTGCACCAGTGGTCGGCGGGCTCCTACCTGGAGGACCAGGACCAGTGGTGGCTGCCGGGCATCTTCCGGGACGTCACCCTGCTGCACCGCCCGGTGGGCAGCGCGCTCGACTTCTTCGTGCACGCCTCCTACGACCACCGCGAAGGCCTGGGGACCCTGCGCGTTGACTCCGACGTCGACGGGCGGGTCCTCGTGCCCGCCCTGGACATCGATGTCGGCACCGGCACGGCGGTCACGGTGCCGGTGCTGCCGTGGACGGCCGAGACGCCCCGGCTCTACGACGGCGAACTGGTCACGGAGGGCGAGCGGGTCCCGCTGCGCGTCGGCTTCCGTACCGTCGCGCTCGAAGACGGTCTGATCAAGGTCAACGGCAGGGCGGTCCTCTTCAAGGGCGTCAACCGGCACGAATGGCATCCGGAGAAGGGCCGCGCCCTCGACCCGGAGACCATGCTCGCCGACGTGCTGCTGATGAAACGGCACAACATCAACGCCGTGCGCACCTCGCACTACCCGCCGCACCCCGCCTTCCTCGACCTGTGCGACGAGTACGGCCTGTGGGTCATCGACGAATGCGACCTGGAGACCCACGGCTTCACCGAACAGGCGTGGCGCGACAACCCCGTCGACGACGCCCGCTGGACACCCGCGCTGCTCGACCGGGCGGCGCGCATGGTCGAACGCGACAAGAACCACCCGTCCGTCGTCATCTGGTCCCTCGGCAACGAGGCCGGTACCGGGCGCGGTCTCACCGCCATGGCGGAGTGGATCCGGGGTCGCGACGGCTCACGCCTCATCCACTACGAGGGCGACATCGACTGCCGTGACACGGACGTCTATTCGCGCATGTACGCCCCTCACGCCGAGGTCGAACGGATCGGCCGGCGCCTGGACGGCGGCGGCCGACGGCGCCGCGAACTCCCGTTCATCCTCTGCGAATACGGACACGCCATGGGCAACGGCCCCGGCGGCATCGCGGACTACCAGGCCCTCTTCACCTCGTACGACCGCGTCCAGGGCGGTTTCATCTGGGAGTGGATCGACCACGGCGTCCAGGACGAGCGGTACGGGTTCGCGTACGGCGGTGACTTCGGCGAGGAACTGCACGACGGGAACTTCGTCTGCGACGGACTTCTCTTCCCCGACCGGACACCGTCCCCCGGGCTCGTCGAGTACAAGAAGGTGATCGAACCCGTCCGCATCGACGGCGGGGCCTCGTCCGACGCGTCCGACGCGTCCGACGAGGGCCGGGCGCTGGGCTCGGACGGCACCGTACGCGTCACCAACGGGTACGACTTCGCGGACCTCTCCGCCCTCGCCTTCGAGTGGTCGTACCAAGTGGACGGCGAGACCGTCGAGTCGGGCCCGCTCCCGGTGCCCGCGCTGGCAGCGGGTGAGTCGGCCGACGTCAAGCTGCCGACGCCGCCCGCGGACCCGCGGGGCGCCGAGAGCTGGTGGACGGTCCGTGCGGTGCTGGCCGAGGAGACGGCGTGGGGGCCGCGCGGCCATGTCGTCGCCTGGTCCCAACTGGCGCTCTCGGAGCCGGTGTTGCCCCGCCTGACGCCGACCGGCACTCCGCTGCCGGGCGGACGGGTGATCACCCTCGGGCCGGGCACCTTCGACGCCCGCACCGGTGCGCTGCTGACGATCGGCGGGGTCGAGGTCACCGGCCCGCGGCTGGACGTGTGGCGCGCCCCGACCGACAACGACAACGGTGCGAGCTGGCAGCCGGACGCCCGTTACGGAACGCTCTGGCGCAAGCTGGGCCTGCACCGGATGCGGCACCGGCTGGACGGGGTGGAGCCGGGCGACGACGCCCTGACCGTACGCACCCGGGTGGCGCCCGCGGCCTGGGACATCGGCCTGCGCACGGTGTACCGGTGGACCTCCGACGGCACGCGGCTGCGGCTGACCGTGTCCGTGGCCCCGGAGGGCGACTGGACGCTGCCGTTGCCCCGGCTCGGCGTCCGGCTCGGGCTCACGGGCTCCGCGGACCGGGTGACATGGTTCGGCGGTGGCCCCGGCGAGGGCTATCCGGACACCAAGTCGGCTTCCTTGATTGGCCGTTGGGAATCGACGGTCGACGAGATGCAAACCCCCTACGTGCGCCCGCAGGAGAACGGCGCCCGGCCCGATGTCCGCTGGGCGCGGATCGGGGGCCTGCGGATCGAGGGCGACCCGCCCTTCTGGTTCACCGCGCGCCGCTGGACCACCGAGCAGCTGGACGCCGCGGACCATCTGCCGGATCTGCGGCCGGGTGACACGGTCTGGGTCAACCTCGACCACGGTCAGCAGGGCATCGGTTCGCAGTCGTGCGGCCCCGGCGCGCTTCCCCCGTACCAACTGCGCGCCAAGCCCGCGGAGTTCTCGTTCGTCTTCTCGGAGATCCATGACTGACACCGTCATACCGACCGCGGCCGGACGGCTCTTCAGCCGTC
>NZ_JBHWVI010000194.1:0-17136 GCF_042737005.1 Streptomyces sp. NPDC060027 | reverse complement strand
TTCTTTTTTTTATACGTTCCTGCGGTTTGGGGGGGGGGGGGGGGGGGGCGCCCCCCCGGGTACGGGAAGGGCAGGGGCGGAGGGGGCGAGAAAAGGCCCACCTGGTGCGGGCGGGCCCTCGCCGGTACCGCGGGCCCCGGAGCCCCGGGCTCGGCCCGGGCAGCCAGGGGTGCCGGGCTGCCCGGGGCCGCTCAGAAGCCCGCCGGCTCCGTGTACACCCCCCACTCGTCGCGCAGGACACCGCAGATCTCGCCCAGCGTGGCCTCCGCGCGGACCGCCTCCAGCATGGGGGCGATCATGTTGGAGCCGTCGCGGGCGGCGGCGAGCATGGCGTCCAGCGCGCCGCGCACGGCGGCCTCGTCACGGCCTTCCTTGCGCGAGGCCAGTTCACGGACCTGCTCACGCTCCACCTCGTGGCTGACCCGAAGGATCTCCAGGTCGCCGGTCACGGACCCGTGGTGGACGTTGACGCCGACGACCCGCTTGTCGCCCTTCTCGACCGACCGCTGGTACTGGAACGCCGACTCGGCGATCTCCCCGGTGAACCACCCGTCCTCGATCCCGCGCAGGATGCCGGAGGTGATGGGACCGATGGGGTGCTGCCCGTCGGGGTGCGCCCGCAGTCCGCGCTCCTTGATCTGCTCGAAGATCTTCTCCGCGTCGGCCTCGATGCGGTCGGTGAGCTGCTCGACGTACCAGGAACCGCCCAGCGGGTCGGCGACGTTGGCGACGCCGGTCTCCTCCATGAGCACCTGCTGCGTCCGCAGGGCGATCTCCGCGGCCTGCTCGGACGGCAGGGCGAGCGTCTCGTCCAGCGCGTTGGTGTGCAGCGAGTTCGTGCCGCCGAGGACCGCGGCGAGCGCCTCGACGGCGGTACGCACGACGTTGTTGTACGGCTGCTGGGCCGTCAGCGAGACTCCGGCGGTCTGCGTGTGGAAGCGCAGCCACTGCGCCTTCTCGGAGGTGGCGCCGTAGACGTCCCGCATCCAGCGGGCCCAGATGCGGCGGGCCGCACGGAACTTGGCGATCTCCTCGAAGAAGTCGACGTGGGCGTCGAAGAAGAAGGAGAGGCCGGGGGCGAAAACGTTCACGTCGAGCCCGCGGGAGAGCCCCAGTTCCACGTAGCCGAAGCCGTCCGCCAGGGTGTAGGCGAGCTCCTGCGCGGCTGTGGAGCCCGCCTCACGGATGTGGTAGCCGGAGACGGACAGCGGCTTGTACGCGGGGATCTTCTCGGCGCAGTGCTCCATCAGGTCGCCGATGAGGCGCAGGTGCGGCTCGGGCTGGAAGAGCCACTCCTTCTGGGCGATGTACTCCTTGAAGATGTCGGTCTGGAGGGTGCCGTTCAGCACGGAGGGGTCGATGCCCTGGCGCTCGGCGGCCACCAGGTACATGCAGAAGACCGGCACCGCGGGCCCGCTGATCGTCATCGACGTCGTGACGTCACCGAGCGGGATGTCCTGGAAGAGGACCTCCATGTCGGCCGCCGAGTCGATCGCGACGCCGCAGTGCCCGACCTCGCCGAGCGAACGCTTGTCGTCCGAGTCTCGGCCCATCAGGGTGGGCATGTCGAAGGCCACGGAGAGGCCCCCGCCGCCGTTGGCGAGGATCTTCTTGTAGCGCTCGTTGGTCTGCTCGGCGTTGCCGAACCCGGC
The DNA here is from genome assembly GCF_042737005.1 of Streptomyces sp. NPDC060027. Taxonomy (NCBI): domain Bacteria; kingdom Bacillati; phylum Actinomycetota; class Actinomycetes; order Kitasatosporales; family Streptomycetaceae; genus Streptomyces; species Streptomyces sp. NPDC060027. The sequence continues at coordinate 15,484 of NZ_JBHWVI010000194.1, read as the reverse complement.
GAACTGCCGGATGGTCCACGTACGCCCTCGGTAGCCGGTGGCGTAGAGCCCGCGCGTGTAGGGGTACTCGCCGGGCCAGCCAATCCGCTCGAAGCCGTCGTAGTTGTCCCCGGGCCGGGGACCGTACACCGGCTCCACGGGATCACCGGAGAGCGTGGTGAAGTCGGCCTCGCGCTTGCGCGAAGCGTCATAGCGGGCCTGCCAGCGTCGGCGGCCTTCCTCGATGGCGTGAGCGTCCATACCCTCGAATTTACTAGGACGTCCTAGTAAATGTCGATGGGAAACCGCCGTACGGTCCCGTACGACGGTTTCGGGTCAGGCCCCGGCGACCGCGGGAGAACCCTCCGCGACCTTGGACTCCAGCTCCTGGCTGATGCGGCGCTCCACGAAGAAGGCGGCCGTGGGGATCGTGCCCGCCAGCAGCACCCAGAGCTGCTTGCCGACCGGCCACTTCGCCTTGGAACCCAGGTCGAAGGCGAAAATCAGGTAGAGGACGTACAGCCAGCCGTGCGCGATGGCGACGACACGGGTGAAGTCCGCGGCGCCGTCGACGCCCAGGCCGTACTTGGCGATCATGCCGAGGCACAGCAGGACCAGCAGCACACCGGTGACGTAGGCCATGACGCGGTAGCGGGTCAGCACGCTCTTCTTCATGGCTACGAGGGTAACGACCCCTTTTGCGCGATCTTCGCGCGCCCCCACGCCTCGCCGGCCGCCCCCGCCCGCGTCGCCTCACCGGGCGTCGGCCTACCCGCCGTCGAAGTCGTGCGCGGCCACACGCAGCGGCCGCAGCATCGCGAAGATCTCCCCGCACTCCTCGGCGTCGTAGGCCCCGAGCCCGAAGTCCATCGCCATCAGGTCGCGGGTGGCCGCGTCGCAGACCTCGCGGCCCTTGTCCGTGATGGAGGCGAGGGTGCCCCGCCCGTCGTTGGGGTTCGGGCGCTTGTCGACGAGTCCCGACCGCACCAGCCGGTCCACCGTGTTGGTGACGGACGTCGGATGCACCATGAGCCGCTCGCCGATCTTGGACATCGGGAGCTCGCCCGCCTTCGAGAAGGTGAGGAGCACCAGCGCCTCGTAGCGCGCGAAGGTCAGTCCGTACGGCTTGACGACCGCGTCCACCTCGGCCAGCAGGATCTGGTGGGCGCGCATGATCGAGGTGATCGCGGCCATGGACGGCACGGAACCCCAGCGCTGCTTCCAGTGTTCGTCGGCGCGGGCGATGGGATCGAAGGCAAGACTGAGCGGCTTCGGCACGCCAAAGACCTTACCGGCCGGTCACATCGTGGTCAGCCCTGTCTCGCGTTTCGGTATCCGACCCCGCGACGAGCGGGCTCCGGACCCCCTCGGCCGGCTCGGTCCCGGCACCTTCCCGGCCCCGCCCTTCCCCCCGTTCGGTACGCCGCGCCGCCACCGCCAGGCCCACACAGACCACGGTCCCCAGCACGCCCGCGCCCACGACCGTCGCCCGCACACCGGCGAACTCCGCCACCACCCCCGACAACGCCATCCCCAGGCCCTGAACCGTCATCAGACCGGCCGTGTTCAACGTCATCGCGCGCCCGAGCAGCTCGTCCGGCACCGCCCGCACGAACCACTGGTCCAGGCCGAGGGTGTACGCCGATCCGGCACCGGCGAGCACCAGCAGGACCAGCGACCAGCCGAGACCGGGCCGCAGCGCGTAGCCGGCGTAGGGCAGCAGTGTCACGCAGACCAGCGGGAGCGTGATCCGGTTCCGGGTGGCCGGCCGCAGCCGCGCACCCGCGAACAGCTCCCCCGCGATCGTGCCGACCGGCAGCGCGCACATCAGCAGACCGAGCCCGGTCGAACCGGCCCCGATCCCGTCGGCGTACGGCGCCGCCAGCGCCTCCGGGGCGACGGCGAACATCGGCGGCACCCAGAACAGCAGGAGCAGCACGAGGATCCGGCGGTCGGCGAGCACCTGACGGGCACCACCGAGGGAGTCCCGTACGAGCGCCTGCCCCCGGTGCGCCCGCGCGGGCCGCCGCCGGGTGCCGAACCGCAGCAGCACGGCGGAGACCAGGAACGTGCAGACCGTGACGAGGAGCGCGTGGCGGGGCGACACGACGGTGAGCAGCAGCCCGCCCGTCCCGAATCCGGCCAGCAGCGCGCTCTGCGACACGATCCGCAGCAGGGAGCGGCCGAGCACGAACAGTTCACCGTCGCCCAGGACGTCCGCGAGGGTCGCCGTCCGTGTCCCCTGGAAGACCGGAGCGACCAGGGCGAGCGCGGCCCGCATCGCGAGCAGCACCGCGACGGGCGCGCCCGGCACCACCATCACGGCCACACATCCCGCGCACACCAGATCGCACACCACCAGGACCCGGCGGGCCGGGAAGCGGTCCGCGATGCCCGCGAGCAGGGTCCCGCCGATCAGATAGGGCAGAAAGCCGAGCGCGAACGTCAGGGCGCTCAGCAGCGGAGAGCCCGTCAGGTCGTAGACGAGGACGGAGAGCGCGATCTCGCTGACGACGAGCCCGAGCAGCGAGAACGCGTGCGCGGCGAAGACGGCACGGAACTCGGGCACGGCGAAGACGCGACCGTAGCCGGTGGGCGCCGAGGCTGTCTCCGGGGTGCTCTTCGAGGCGTTCCCCGCGGGGCCCGCCGGCGCGGGCACCGTCGCCGCGCCCTTCTTCTCTGCTTCTGGCATGGGCGTCAGCGTGCCCGGACGCACTCCGACCGCCGTAGAGTTTCGGTGTCAGCCGAATCTTCTGGGGTGTCATGCCGTCACTGCTGCACTTCGGGGAGGACGACCTCCTCAACTGCCGCTTCGCGGTGTCGCCTCTGTGGGAGACGCAGGAGGCGGTACGCACGCTCAACCGGCCCGCCCGGTACGGCTATCACGCACACTGGCTGCGCCGCATCCGCGCGGCGGCCGCCGGACTCGACCTCGCGCCGCTCTGGCTGCTGATGCCGCAGCGCGGCTACTCCCCCGACTGGCTCGGCCTGCCTCCGCTCGGCCCGGCGGCGAGCTTCGAGGAGGAGATCGCCGCGGTGCGCACGGCCGACCCCGCGGTGGCCCGCGAGGAGAGCGCGCGCTCCCTCGCCGACACCCCGGGCGCGCTCACCTCACCGCGCGGCCGGGCCCTGCTGGCGGACCCGGTGCGCATGGTGCGGGAACTGACCGAGGTGCTGGAACTGGCCTGGCACACCCTCGTCGAACCGGACTGGCCCCGGCTGCGCGCCCTGCTGGAGGCCGACATCGCCTTCCACTCGCGGCGGCTCGCGCAGGTCGGCCTCGGCGGACTGCTGCCGGAGATCGACGGGCGGTTCGGCTGGCGCTCCCACACCCTGACCGTCGAGGTCGGGGGCCGGCACGAACGGCACCTGTCCGGACAGGGCCTGGTCCTGATGCCGAGCGTCTTCTCCTGGCCGGACGTGATCAGCGACTTCGAAGCCCCCTGGCAGCCGACGCTCGTCTACCCGGCACGCGGCATCGGCGGCCTGTGGGCCGAGCCGACGGACCGCACCCCCGACGCGCTCGTACGACTGCTCGGGCGCGGCCGGGCCGCCGTGCTCACCGCGCTCGACGAGCCGGGCACCACGACGGCACTCGCCCACCGGCTGCGTCTCGCGCCGTCGTCGGTCTCCGCGCATCTCGCCGCCCTGCGCGACGCGGGCCTGCTCGTCTCACGCCGGTACGGGCACCAGGTGCTGTACGAGCGGACGCCGCTCGGGATCGCGCTGGCCTCGGGCGGCGACTGACACGGGGAGGCTCACCACGAGGCTCACCACGCCACGCCGCTTCCCTTCCGTAATGTCCCGTTGTGCAACGATTGGTGACCGGTCGTCACCTTCGCGCAAGGGAGCAGCATGCCCCGGCTGATCCACACCCTCGCGGCACTCGCGGTGCTCGGGCTCGCGGCGGGCTGCTCGCCCGCGCCCGAGGTCGGCGAGGCCTCCGTCGTCGGCGCCGCCTCGCAGCAGAGGGGCACCGCCGCCCGCTCCCCCTTCTGGGTCGACCCGACCGGCCCCGCGGCGCGGCAGATCCAGCTGTGGCGGCGGCAGGGCCGTACCCAGGACGCCGCTCTGCTGAAGCGGATCGCGGACGAGCCCGTCGCGCTGTGGCCAGCCGGCGAGACCGATCCGGGCCCGGCGGTCCGCTCGGCGACCGCGTCGGCGACCCGGCAAGGGCGAACGGCGCTGTTCGTGGCGTACGACATCCCGCACCGGGACTGCGGCCAGCACTCGGCGGGCGGAGCGGCGGACGCGGACGTCTACCGGCAGTGGATCGGCCTGTTCGCCGACGCCCTCGGCGACAGCCGGGCCCTGGTGATCCTGGAACCGGACGCGATTGCGCACATCGTGGACGGCTGCACTCCGGTGGAGTACCACGCCGAGCGCGAGCAGTTGCTGAACGAGGCGATCGTGCGGCTGAAGCGCCAGCCGCGCACCAGGGTGTACCTGGACGCCGGGAACCCGGCCTGGATCCGCGATTCCGGGAAACTGGTCGAACCCCTGGAGCGCGCCGGTGTCGCGAACGCCGACGGCTTCTCGCTCAACGTCGCCAACTTCCAGACGGAGGCCATCGCCAAGCAGTACGGCCTCGGCCTCTCCGGGCAACTCGGCGGCAAGCACTTCGTCGTCGACACCAGCCGCAACGGCAACGGCCCGCTGGAGGGCGCCTGGTGCAACCCGCCCGGCCGGGCGCTGGGCACCCCGCCGACCACCGCCACCGGAGAGCCGGCCCTCGACGCCTACCTGTGGATCAAGCGGCCGGGCGAGTCGGACGGAGCGTGCGGGGGCGGACCGGCGGCCGGCCAGTGGTGGCCGGACTACGCCCTGGAGCTGGCGCGCAACTCCGTCACGTGACCTGGATCCACTTCGCCTCGGACGGCGTTCCCCGGCCGTCCGTCACGAAGAGCATGTACCAGCCGGGTGGCACCAGGGTGCGGTCCCTCGGCACATCGACGGTGACCGAGTTCCCGGTCTTCGTCAGCCCCAGCTCGATCGACCGCTGCTCGACGTCCGTGGTGTGGGTGACGGCGCTGGGGCGCATCAGCCGGGCCTTGGCGACCCGTTCCGGGTGGTCGGTGGCGAAGGTCGCCCGGTGGCTCCGGTCGAGCACGTCGGGGCCGTGGCCCAGCACCGGACGGTTCTTGCCGTTCCTGTGCAGGGCGGGCGGGGTGAAGACCTCCATGCGCTGTTCGAAGTGGCCCAGTTTGGTGTTCCGCTGGTCGTCGAAGAGCGGGTCGGAGCCGAAGGTGGCGACGCGGCCGTCGGGCAGGAGCAGCGCCTCGGAGTGGTAGTTGCGGCCCACCCGCGGGGACGCCGCTTCATGGAAGACGTTGCCCTTGGGGTCGTAGAACTGCGCCTTGAGGATGTTGCTGGCGCTGCGTCCGCGGTAGTTCTCGGAGCCGTTGGTCGTGAAGACGGAGTCGTCCGGCATGATCACGCTGTTCAGATAGCGCGTGCCCTGGGGAAGATCGGGTCCGTCCTGGAAGGCCGGGCTGTCCTTCCTGAGGTCGACGACGGCGGTGCGCCGGGTGGATTTCTTGGACTCGCCGACGCCTCCGCCGCCGAGGATCATCACCTTCTGGTCCTGGGCGGGCGGGAGCAGGAGCGAGGCGGAGGTCTCCGTCTCGTCGGCGTCCCGCAGGCCGGGCACCTTCTCGAACGTGTTGGTCCGCAGGTCCCACAGGCCCGCCTCGCGGCCCTGGTCGGCGGGTCCGTATCCGGCGTTGGAGGCCGGGTAGAAGAGCTTGCCGCCCTTGGTGAGGAAGAGCGCCGGGTAGGTGGGGAAGTAGCGGTGGGGACCGGGGCTCCACTTCTTGGTCCTCGGGTCGTAGATCTCGTTGTCGCCGGGGTCGATGACCCCGACGTCGTCGAGGCCGGAGACGGCGAGGACCCGTCCGTCGTCGAGTCCGACGAGGGTCGGGTACCAGCGGGCCTTGTCCATCGGGTCGACGGGGATGTACTTCTCGGCCTTCGGGTCGAACTCGTAGGCGGCCCTGATGCCCTGGAAGTCCTGCTTCTCCAGGGTGATCCTCTCGGAGAGGCCGTACGTGTTGACGGCGTCCTCGCCGCGCAGACCGACGATCTCGTACTGGGCCTGCCGGTCGGTGACCGACCGCGGCCCCTCCTCCTCGGCCTCCACGAAGACGCGGGCCTCGCCGGCGGTGACCTTGGTCTTCCAGGGCTGCATGACGCCGGCCCGGTCGTAGGTGATGATCTGGTTCCGCTTGGCCCTGGGGATCGTCACGTCGAACCTGCTGGTGTAGTCGACACCGGCGGGTGAGCGGAAGACGGTGCCCTTCTTGAGGACGACGGCCTTGTCGGGGTTCTCGTTCTTCACGCGCATGCCGCCGCCGGCCCGCCCGACCTCGCCGTCCAGCCGTTCGTAGCGGGCGGTGCCGCCGGCCACGAGCATGCGGCCGTCGGGGAGTTGGGCGTGTCCGGAGCAGAAGAAGTCGGCCGGGGTGGGGACCTTCTTGAAGGTGTCCGTCCTCGGATCCCACAGGACGGTGTCGAAGGACCCCTTGTCGAACTTCTTCTGTTCGTTGCCCGACCCGGCGACGATGAGCACCTTCCCGGTGTGCAGCAGGGCCGCGTGGATCGCGTTGGTGCGGTACCGCTCGGGGATGTCGATCCGGCTCCAGGAGCCGTACTTCGCCTTGTAGGCGGGCCGGGAGATCTTGTACGCGTAGTACTGCTCGTCGGCGAAGCCGAGCGCCGCCGGGGCGTTGAGTCCCGCGAGGACGGCGATTCCCGCGATGCCGAGCACCGTCTTCTTCGTCTTCTTCGAGGGCCGGTACGCCATGGTCTAGGTGCCTCCTGTCGTGGAGCCGGTGACCGTGATGGAGGTGCCGCCCGCGGCCGGCGCCGGTTCGTGGCTGTCGGGAACCTGGGCGGGGGTGAGCCGTGCCGGCCGGGTCCGACGCTCCCCGACCAGGGTGCAGACCCAGACCACGACCGGTGCGAGGGAGATCGCCATGGCCAGCAGGGCCCAGGTCCGCATGGCCGCGTGGGTGTGCCCGAGGACCACCGACGCGCCGAGCGAGACGGCGAGGAGCACGGCCCAGCCGAGGTGGATACGGAAGGTCTGGAGCCGGTCGGGGCTGGCGTCACCGCCCTTGGGGGTCACGACGAAGCGGCTGGGGCGCCGGAGCAGGGCCTCGCCCAGCGACTTCAGATAGACGGGGGCCGACAGGGCCGACATCGCCATGCCGGCCAGGCCGCCGGAGCCCTCGGGTTCGTGCGGCGAGACGTTGTGGCGCCGGTTCCACAGGTACAGGCCGATCTGGAGGGCGGCGGCGTCGCTGTAGAGCATCAGCCACACGGAGGCCGTGACCTGGGTCCCGGAGGCCCCGAACCAGAGGAACAGGAAGCAGCTGAGGATGCCCAGCAGCCAGTTGACGGCCGTCATCGGGTAGTAGACGAGCATCAGGGTGTACGAGAACAGCCGGCCGGAGGGCATGGTGAACGGTGCCTTCCAGTACTGCTTGAGCAGGGTCTCGTAGGTGCCGCGCGACCAGCGCAGCTGCTGGGTGAAGAAGTCGGTCCAGGAGGAGGGTCCCTCACCGACGGCGAGGACGTCCGGTGTGTAGACGGACCGCCAGTGCCGGCCCGTCCTCGGGTTCCGGTGCCGGTGCAGCTCGAACCCGGTGGCCATGTCCTCGGTGATGGAGTCGTACAGCCCCCCGATCTGCTTGAGGGCCGCGATGCGCACGACGTTGTTGGTGCCGACGAACATGGGCGCGCGGTAGCGGTTGCCGGCCCGCTGGATCAGGGCGTGGAAGAGGAACTGCTGGGACTCGGCGGCCTTGGTGACGGGGTTCTCGTAGTTCCCGTACACCTGGGGGCCGACGACGAACGCCACGTCGGGGTCCCGGAAGTAGCCCATCATGCGCTCGAGGAAGCCGGGCAGCGGGACGTGGTCGGTGTCGACCGAGGCGAGGAAGTCGTACGCGTGACCGTGGAGGGCGAGCCACGCGTTGTAGTTGCCGTGCTTGGTGCGGGCCTTGTGCCTCCCGTCGGGGCGGTTCCACTCGGGCACCCCGTTCCGGGTGAAGTGCCGCACCCCGAGTTCGGCGCACAGGCCCCGGGCCAGCTCGTCGTCGCCCTCGTCGAGAAGCCAGATGTCGAGGGGGCCGGTATGGGTGATCCCGACCGCGCCTTCGAGGGTGGCGCGGACCGTGGCGAGGGGTTCCTTTCCCGGGACGTAGGTGGTGAGGAAGGCGACCCGGGTCGCCTGTGCGGGGACGACGGGAACGGGGTCGCTGGCGACCATCGTCGCGTGGGCGATGCTCATGACGTTGACGACCATGAACAGCTCGATCAGACCGATGGCTATGAGCATGGTGACGTCGAGGCCGATCAGCCACCGCTCGCCGCCCTCGCGCTCCACCCAGTGGGTGGGCCAGACGAGGTAGACGAGGAGCGCGCCGGTGAGAAGGGGCGCGAGCGTCATCAGCAGGACGGCTCGTATTCGGTGCGGTTCGCGCGACAGGAGCTTGGTGTACTGCACCCGGTAGGCCGTACCGGACGAAGGCTGGGTCAGAGGTCCGGCGAGTCGGCTGTAGGTGTCGTAGTCGTAGCCCTCGGGCCGCACATCGCCCTCCAGTGGTTGAACGTGTCAGGTGATCGTTCTGGCTGGTACCCACACATAAGTGGAGTTTTCCTGACGTGTCGAACGGGGCGCGTCCGAAGGGGTACCCGGGGCGTGCGGGCGGGTGGTCTTTCGCACCTGAGGCGCCGTCACCGCCGTCACGCGGCCGCCGGCACGGTCCGGGCACGAAAAACCCCGGTCCAGGGGACCGGGGTTCAGGGGTGTGGGCTCCGCGCCCGGGAATCACGCCGACAGGTGTCGTTCCACCGTTTCCACCTTGGAGGTGAGACCGTCCGTCACCCCGGGGCGGATGTCCGCCTTGAGGACGACCGAGACACGGGGCGCGCGTTCCTCGACGACGGCGACGGCCCGCTTGACGACGGCCATCACCTGGTCCCAGTCACCTTCGATCGTGGTGAACATCGCGTCGGTGCGGTTGGGCAGGCCCGATTCACGGACGACCCGGACGGCCTCGGCGACGTACTCCCCCACGTCCTCGCCGACACCGAGCGGCGTCACGGAGAAGGCGACGATCATGCGGTCACGACCCCTTCCTTGCGGGCGCGGGAGGCGATGACCGCGTCCTCGGCCTCGCGCTTGAGCTTGCGCTCGGCGAAGAAGCCGCCGGTGGGCAGGACGGAGAGGGCGAGGTAGAAGGCCGCGATGCCGACGCTCCACCGGGCGCGGTACCAGGCGAACGCCCAGAAGATCACGTACAGGATGAAGAGGACACCGTGGATCGCGCCCATGACGGGCACGGCGTTGAACTCCGTGGTCCGCTTCAGCACCGAGCAGACGAGCAGCAGCAGGAAGGAAACGGCTTCGGGGGCCGAGACCAGGCGGAGGCGGCGGAGTGCGGTGGCGGTCTTTATGTCCACGGGTCACCTTCGGTGGGAGTTTCGCTGTCGGGGGGAACGCTGCTTTGTGAACGCAAGCACAAGCGTCCCGGTCATTGTGGCATCCGGAGAGCGGGATCCCGGGTCCGGGGCCTCTCGGGGTCGTCTCGGGGGTGACATCCGCCCGGAGGCTCTGTCGGCGGTCCGGCGCTGCGGCTACCTTCACAGCGTGGCGATGTTTCGACTTCAAGGCAGCAAGGTGCTGGCCGTCGACATGACCGGGGACGCCGTGAAGGCGAAGAACGGCTCCATGGTCGCGTACGACGGCCAGATGGCCTTCAAGAAGCTCAGCGGAGGCGGTGAGGGGATACGGGGGATGGTGACCCGGCGCCTCACCGGTGAGCAGATGACGATGATGGAGGTGAAGGGGCACGGGACGTGCTGGTTCGCGGACCGGGCCTCGGAGATCAATCTGGTGGGTCTTCAGGGGGACAAGCTGTACGTGGAGTCGAGCAATCTGCTCGCGACGGACGCGGGTCTGCGCACGGGTACGACGTTCACGGGGCTGCGCGGCGCCTCGCAGGGCAACGGTCTGTTCACGACCACCGTCGAGGGCCACGGCCAGGCGGCGATCATGTCGGACGGGCCCGCTGTGGTGCTGCGCGTCAGTTCCCAGTACCCGCTGACGGTCGATCCGGGGGCGTACATCGCGCATCAGGGCAACGTGCGGCAGTCGCTGCAGTCCGGTGTGACGTTCCGCACGTTGATGGGCGAGGGCGGCGGCGAGGCGTTCCAGATGCGCTTCGAGGGCGACGGGCTCGTCTACGTCCAGCCCAGTGAGCGCAACACGATCGCGGGGGATGTGTGACATGCCGTTCCGCGAGGTGAATTCGAAGATGGTCGAGGCGACGGTGATGCCGGGCCAGCGGCTGTTCAGTCAGCGCGGGGCGATGCTCGCGTACAAGGGCGAGGTGTCGTTCACGCCCAACATGCAGGGCGGGCAGGGCGGTGTGATGTCGATGATCGGCCGCCGGCTGGCCAACGAGGCGACTCCCCTGATGACCGTCGAGGGTGCGGGCACGGTGCTCTTCGGGCACGGCGGCCACCATGTCCAGGTGATCAGCCTCACCGGTGACACCTTGTACGTCGAGGCGGACCGGCTGCTGGCCTTCGACGGGACGCTGGAGCAGGGCACGATGTTCCTGGGCTCGCAGGGCGGCGTGATGGGCATGGTGCGGGGCCAGGTGACGGGCCAGGGGCTCTTCACGACCACGCTCAAGGGGCACGGCGCGGTGGCCGTCATGGCGCACGGCGGTGTCTTCGAGGTCCCGATCACTCCGCAGCGGGCGGTGCACGTCGACCCGCAGGCGTACGTGGCGCACCACGGCGACGTGCGCAACAAGCTGTCCACGGCGCTGGGCTGGCGCGACATGGTGGGCCGCGGTTCGGGCGAGGCGTTCCAGCTGGAGCTGAGCGGGAGCGGTTCGGTGTACGTCCAGGCCTCGGAGGAGAAGCTGTGAGCGGGTACGGAGCCCCGGGCGGCCCGGTGATCCACGATCCGATGTCGCTGCCGGTCGACGACAACGTCAACAACTACACCTTCTGCGTGGAGCTCAAGGGGAGCCAGTGGTTCCTGCAGAAGGGCAAGATGATCGCCTACTACGGGTCGATGGAGTTCAACGGCATCGGGCACGGCCGTCTGGACCGACTTGTCCGTACGTCGTTCCATTCGCCTCTGCACGCAAGCGACTGGGTCGTGGCGGAGGGTTCGGGCAAGATGCTCCTCGCCGACCGGGCCTTCGACGTGAATTCGTACGACTTGGACGAGGGCAACCTGACCATTCGCTCCGGCAACTTGCTCGCTTTTCAGCCAAGTCTGGCACTCAAGCAATCGATCGTGCCGGGGTTTCTGACACTGATCGGAACCGGCAAGTTCGTGGCCGCGTCCAACGGTCCGGTGGTGTTCATGGAACCCCCGATCCGGGTGGACCCGCAGGCCCTGGTCGGATGGGCGGACTGCCCGTCCCCGTGCCACCACTACGACCACGGGTACATGACCGGCGTGATGGGCGGTCTACGTGCGATGACGGGCCTCGGAGGGGCTTCCGGGGAGGAGCACCAGTTCGAGTTCGTGGGGGCGGGCACGGTGCTGCTCCAGTCCACCGAGATCCTGATGGCGGAGCAGGCCACCGGGGCGGTCCCGCATCAGGCCGGAGTGCCAGGCGCGGGAGGGGTGCCCGGTCAGCACGGGCAGCAAGCCGGCGCACCGCGCCTTCCCGGACAGCTGGGGGACCTCCAGCGTCGCTTCGGGCTGTGAGCGGTAGTCTGCGGAGTGTGACATCGAACGCGTGCGCGCAGTCACACCACCCCTCACTAGTTCGCCTTTCAACATTTTAGGTAGACTTCACATATGGAGACCGAGACGGCCACGCGCTGGCTGACCGATGCGGAGCAGTGCGCCTGGCGCACCCACCTGGAGGTCAACAGGCTGTTGACGTACCAGCTCGAAAGGGATCTTCAGCCGTTCGGGCTGACGATGAACGACTACGAGATTCTGGTGAACCTCTCCGAGTCGGAGGGCGTACGCATGCGGATGAGCGACCTCGCCTCCGCCACCCTCCAGTCCAAGAGCCGCCTCTCGCACCAGATCACGCGCATGGAGAACGCGGATCTGGTGCGCCGGGAGAACTGCGAGTCCGACCGGCGAGGGCTGTACGCGGTCCTCACCGAGCACGGCATGGAGACGATGAAGAAGGTCTCGCCGCATCATGTGGCGTCCGTACGGAGGCACTTCATCGACCTGCTGTCACCGGAGGCGCTGGAGGACCTGCACAAGTCGCTGCGGCCGATCGCCGAGCACCTGTTGGGACAGCGCGGCAAGCCGTAGCCCCCGTCAGGAGGCCTGGCGCGGCAACCGGAGCTCGAAGAGCGCTCCGCCGGCGGGCGCCTCACCGACCGTGAGCGTCCCGCCGTGCCGGACGGCCACGTCCCGGGCGATGGCGAGGCCGAGACCGGCTCCGCCGTCGTCCCGGCTGCGGGCGTCGTCCAGCCGTACGAACCGCTCGAAGACCCGATCGCGCTGACCGGCGGGGATCCCGTCCCCGTCGTCGGCGACGGTCAGCACCGCCCACCCGCCGTCGCCGCGCACCCGCACCTCGACCCGCTCCCGGGCATGCCGCCGCGCGTTGTCCAGCAGATTGGCCAGCAGCCGCCCCACCTGCCCCCGGGACCCGGACACCTCCAGGGCGTCCTCCGCCGCGACCGCGACCCCGGCCCGGCGTCCGCCCTCCTCCGCCGCGAGGACACCCAGGTCGAAGCGTCCGTCCACCGGCCGCTCCCCCGCGTCCAGCCGGGCGAGCAGCAGCAGGTCCGCGGCCAGCCGCTGCAGCCGTACGGTGTCCTCGACCGCGCCCGCCACGTCGAGCAGCTCCGGATGAGCGGCGCCCACCTCGAGCTGGGTCCGCAGCGAGGCGATGGGGCTGCGCAGCTCGTGCGAGGCGTCGGCGACGAACCGGCGCTGCCGCTCCACCGAGGCCTCCAGCGCGGCCAGCGTCTCGTTCGTGGTCCGGGCCAGCCGGGCGACCTCGTCGTGCGCGGCGGGAACGGGCACGCGCCGCGCGAGGTTCTGCGAGGCGGTGATGGCGGCCATCTCGCCGCGGATCCCCTCGACGGGACGCAGGGCGCGCCGGGTCACCCGCCAGGTCACCCCCGCCACCGTCGCCAGGAGGAGCGGCAGGCCGATCAGCATCGCCGTCAGGGCGGTCCGGACGGCTCCCTGTTCGGCGGCGAGCGGGGCGCCCGCGTGCACGGTGAGCGTGACGTCCTGGGGGGTGGTGACCTCCACGGCCGCGAACCGGTACGCCGCGGTGTCGCCGTCGACCGTGGCGGTCCCCTGGCTGTTGCGCACGTCCTCGGAGATCTGTCCCACCGCGGGATCGTCGTCGTCCCGCCCGGCGTCGTCCCCGCCACCGCCCTTCCCGCTGCCGCTGCCCCGGCCGCTCCGCCTGCCGTGGTTGTCGTCCTCGCCGTCGTCGTCCTGGGCGGTCGCGGACGGCACCGGGCTCGCGCTCGGACTCCGGCTCGCGGTCGGGCCCGGCCCCACCCCGGCGATCCCCGTCCCCTCGACGCTCTCCAGGTCCTCGCTCGCGGCGACCAGCCGTCCCTCCTCCTCGGCCACCTGCACCGGGTGCTCCTCGGCGTCGCCGAGCTCCATGTCCCCGTAGGCGATGCCCGCGGCCAGCTGCGAGGCCACGTGACGGGCCGCCGAGTCGGCCTGGGCGTCCGCCTGGTCGACGAGGTCGGCTCGCAGCGAGAGGAGCACGGCGGCGCCCGCGGCGACGAGGGCGACGGCGACCACGACGGTGGCGGCGAGGGTCGCCTTGGCCCGTACGGACCCGAACAGGCGCCTCACCGTGCGTCCAGGCGGTAGCCGGCCCCGCGCACGGTCCCGATCGTCTCGGCGCCGAGTTTGCGGCGCAGCGCGCTGACGTAGACCTCGACGATGTTGGGGTCGCCGTCGTACGCGAAGTCCCAGACGTGTTCGAGGATCTCGGCCTTGGAGACGACCTCGCCGGCCCGCAGCACCAGATGTTCGAGGACGGAGAACTCCTTGGTGGTGAGCGCGACCTCGCCCCCGTCGCGCAGCACGCGCCGGGCGGCGGTGTCGACCTCCATGCGGCCGAGGACGTGCACGGGTGAGGCCCCGGCCTGCCCGCGCCGTCGCAGCAGCGCCTTGATACGGGCGACGAGCACCACGTAGGAGAAGGGCTTCGTCAGATAGTCGTCGGCGCCGGTGTCGAGCCCCTCGGCCTCGTCGTACTCGCCGTCCTTGGCGGTGAGCATCAGGATCGGGACGTCGTGTCCGGCGGAACGGAGCGCGGCGCAGACGCGGTAGCCGTTCATGCCGGGCAGCATGATGTCGAGGACAACAAGGTCGTGGTGTCCCTCGGAGGCCCGGTGCAGGCCTTCGAGCCCGTCGTGCACGACGTCCACGGCGTAGCCCTCGGCCCTCAGACCCCTCGCGAGCGACAGGGCGAGCCGCTTCTCGTCCTCCACGATCAACAGGCGCATGAGCACAGCGTCGCAAACCGAACCTGAAGACGCCTTCAGGTTTCTTCAGGCTGCCTTCAGCGTCCGTCCCGCAGATTGGTCCCCGTCGCACCGCACAGCGGTACGTCCTGGACGAAACAGCGTGAACCAGCGGACAACGGGAGGCACTTCATGAAGCGCAGCATCGTCATCGCCACGGTCGCGGTCGCGACCCTGGTCGCCGGAGGCACGGCGACGGCCCTCGCCGTCACGGGGAACGACGCGACGGCACCGGCGAAACGGTCGAGCGTACAGCCGGGTACGGACGACGCCCGGGACACCACGGAGGCCGAACGCACCGCCTCGCCCACGGCCACGGCCACGGGACCGAGCGCGGCCGGGCGGCCGACCCTGACGGCGGAGGACGCCGTCACCCGCGCGCTGGCACACACGCCGGGCACCGCCGTCGGCGCCGAACTCGACGACGAGCACGGCGCCGTGATCTGGGAGGTCGAGATCATCGACCCCGCGGGCGCCTGGCGCGACGTCCGGGTCGACCCGTCCACCGGCAAGGTGCTCGGCTCCCGGACCGGGCACGAGGACGACACCGCCCGGGTACGGGCCACGCTCACGGGCACGTCCGTCTCGTTGGCCGAGGCCGCCCGGGCCGCCGCGGCCAAGGGCACGGTCACCTCGATCGACGTCGACGACGACGACGGGACACACGCCTGGGACGTGGAGACCCTGACGCCGAACGGCATCGAGCGGGAGTGGCGGATCGACCTCCGCACGGGCCGCATCACACCGGACCACGGATCGGACGACAGGTCGCACGACGTGTCCGACGACCGGACGGCACGCGGTTCGGACGACCGGACGGCGAGTGGTTCGGACGACCGTTCCGAGCGCGGCTCGGACGACCGGGCCGGACACACGTCGCACCACGGCGCGGGGCACGGGTCGGACGACGGATCGGAGCGGGGGTCGGACGACGACTGACCGGACGAGCGGGGACCGACCGGGCCGGGCGCGCACGATGTCGCTGTACATC